>DATLOP010000122.1:0-9605 GCA_035536255.1 Solirubrobacteraceae bacterium | reverse complement strand
GGGCCAGCGGCGCGCTGCGGGCCGCGCGGGCCATCCCGGCCGCGTCGCCCACGTCGACCTCGGCGGCGCCCTCGAGCGGGTCGAACGTGCACGCGTCGCGATCGTCCGGATCGATCAGCTCCGCCGTGCCGCCGCGCCGCGAGGCCACGAACGGCACGCCCAGCGCGATCGCCTCGATCACCGCGTTGGGGGAGTTGTCGACCAGCGACGGCATCACGGCCAGCCGGCCGGGACCGGTCAGGTACGCCACCGCCTCGGCCTGCTGCAAGTCGTCGATCACCCTCACGCGCCACGGCCAGGCCGCCGTGCGCTCGGCCAGGAAGTCCTCGGAGCGCTGCGTTCCCACCCGCCAGTGGCGCCCCAGGAACGTGACCTGGCGGACCGGGAGCCCGCCGTCGGCGGCCAGCTGGTCCAGGGCGTCGCAGAAGTGCACGAGCCCCTTGCGGGCCTCCAGGCGGCCGAAGAACACGAGCTCGTCGACCGGCCCGCGCGGCACGGGGTCCGCCCGCGCCACGTTGCGCGGGAGCAGGTAGGGCGCCAGCAGAGCTCGCTCGGGGAGCTCGAGCCCGTTGCGCTCCAGCCAGCTCAGCAGGTAGGCGGTCGGCGAGACCAGCACGTCGGCCAGCTCGATGCAGCGCCGCTCCAGACGGTCGTCCACCAGATGGCCCACCCAGCGCGGCTCCTGCGCCCCGGCGTCCAGCGACCAGCGGGTGGAGCTGTGGGCGTGGACGCACAGGGTGACGTCGCCGAAGGCGACGCCGTGGTGCTTGGCCAGCAGCGCGTAGTAGCCGTGGCCCTGGCACTCGGGGAAGTGCACGACGTCCAGAGGCTCGCGCTCGTTCAGCTCGAGGAGACGGCGGTACACGTCCCACGCCCGGCGCGCGTTGTAGTGCGGCGCCGCCACGCGCAGCGCGCTGTCGTCCGCCAGCACCTCGAGCTCGACGCCGGCGGCGGCGTAGCGCCGCGCGCACCGGCCGCGCGCCTCCGGGTCCCCGCCCTCCGCCCCGCTGTAGACGAGGCGCACGTCGTGGCCGGCCGCGCCCAGCGCCTCGGCCAGCGCGCTGGTCGCCGTGCCGATGCCGCCGTTGCGGGTGATCCCGTCGACCTCGTAGGAAACGAGCACCACACGCGCGGGACGGCCCGCGGGCCGGCCGTTTCCGGCGTGTGCGGGGTCCTCGTGCAGTCCGAGGCGGACTCCGTGAGGCGCCCGGCGCGCGGCTCGGACCCTCGTCCCTGAGGCATCGCTCACGGTCCTGAGGCTACCGAGTTGCGATGATATGTCCCCGGTGCCAGCAGACGGACTTCCGGATGTTCCGACCATGCTCTCGCCCCGGGAGCGCCGGCTCCTCTACGACCTCGGGCGCGGCTGGACGGGCGCCGGCGCGATCGTCGACGCGGGCGCCTTCCTGGGTGGCTCCACGACCGCGCTGGCCGCCGGCCTGCGCGACCGTCCCGGGCGCCCGCCCGGTGCGCGGGTCGTCTCCTACGACCGTTTCGTGGTGGAGCCCTACACCGTCGACGAGTTCTTCTCCGGCGCGGGTGCGCCCGGAATGGGAGAGTCCTTCCGGGCGCAGTTCGAGGCCAACCTCGGCGATCTGGCGCCGCTGGTCGAGGTACGCGCCGGCGACATCCGGCAGCTCGGCTGGGACGGGACGCCGATCGAGGTCCTGTTCCTCGACGTCCTCAAAAGCTGGGACCTCAACGACTTCGTCCTGCGCGAGTTCGGGCCCCACGTCTCCCCTGGCTCGACCATCGTCCAGCAGGACTACCTCTGGGGCCAGAACCCCTGGGTCCAGATCACGATGGAGGTGCTGGACGACTGGCTCGAGCTCGTGGACGCGATGTGGAACGGGTCGGCCGTGTACCGGGTACGGGGCCCGCTCCCGCCGGAGGCACTCGCCTCCGGGGTGGCGAAGCTGGCGCCGGACGAGAAGCTCGCGCTGCTCGACCGCGCGATCGCCCGCTGGAGCGGCGCGGAGCGGGGAATGCTCGAGTGCGGGCGAGCGATGCTGCTGGGCGAGCAGCTGGGGCCCGACGCGGCGCGACGCCAGCTCGCGCTGGTGCGCCACGAGTTCGCGCGCGCGCCGATGGTCATGGACTGCGCCGAGCGGGTGGAGGAGAGTCTGGAACCCGCCACTTCCGGGCGAACCGCAGGTATCCCCGGACCCAGCCGTTGCGGTCCCTGATCCCGTGCGTGGAGTGATGGCCCAGGTCCAGGTTCGTCACCGCCACGAGCCGCCCGCGGCGGCGGGCCTCAAAGCACAGGTCGACGTCGTAGCCGTGTAGCGGCGCGTAGCCCGGGTCGAGGCGCAGGTGCCGCACCGCCCACGGCGAGAGCGCGAGCAGCGACCCGTCCACCGCGTCCACCGTCTCCGGCGACTGGACCGGCGTGCCGAGGGCCTGGGGCTCCCTGAGCAGGAGCGGAGCCGCGATCTGGCCCACGGACTCCGTCCCCTCCCACCAGGCGATCGTCCGCACCCCGCGCGCGCCGATCGCGCCGACGATGGCCACGCGGTCGTCCGCCAGGACGTGGCGGACCCGCTCGGCGAAGTGGTCGCCCCGTATCTCCAGGTCCTGGTGCAGCAGGACCAGCGCCTCGAGGCCCGGCAGCCGGGCGGCCACGTCGAGCATCTCGTTGTACGCGGCCTGGATGGAGGGGCGGCCGCGGCGCGCCATCACCAGGGAGCCCGGCTCGACGGCCCGCTCCAGGCCGGGCGCCGCGAGGCGCCGGTAGGTCGACTCGTCCGTGATGGCCACGCCGAATGCGATCACGCGCGCGGGCAAGCTACCAGCGGGTGCTTAGGATCTGCGGCCGTGCCCGGAGAGCCCCTGCTGAGCTGCGCGCCGCTGGACGCCGAGGGCCCTACGCCCATTGCCCTGAACGAGGTCGTCCTCTACGGCTGGGCTCTGGACCCCGCCGGCATCGCCGCGGTGGAGGTCGAGCTCGACGGACGGACCTGGACGGTCGACGCGGGCGCTCCCAGCCCCTACCTGGCGGAGCACTACGCGCACGTCCCCGGGCACGAGAACGCTCACTTCGAGCTGCGCGTGGACGCGTCGGGATGGTCGCCGGGGGAGCGCGAGCTCGTCGTCCGCGCGCTCGCGACCGACGGCCGCGAGGCGGTCCGGCGCGGTCCGATCGAGGTGCTCCCCTTCACCCGATCGGCCTTTGGCGACTCCATGTCCGCGGCGCTGGCGGCCGGCGAGGTCGTGGTGACCCTCGACGAGCCCCGCTTCACCCAGACCTCCTACCAGCCGGTCGTTGTCTCGGGCGTGGCCTTCGGCCACCGCGGCGTGGAGCGGGTGTGGGTGATCCTCGACGGCCGCGAACGCCTCGAGGCGACCTTCCCGCTCATGAGCGCCGCCGCGCGCGAGCTGTTCGGCGCGGCCGACGCGTTCAGCAGCGGCTTTCGGCTGATGCTCGCCGCGGGCGAGCTGCCGGAGGGCGACCACACGATCGCCGTCCTGGCCGAGGACCGGGAGGGCCGGCTGTTCGGGTGGCACGGCCCCTTCACCTGTGCCGCCCCGGGCGAGACGCGGCCGTCGCCGGACGCCCAGGGCGAGCTGAAGGTCGTGGAGAGTCCCGCGCCCGAGCTGCGCGAGCAGTTCGACCCGGTCGAGCAGCGCGAGCTGCATCCCGCGCCGGAGCACCTCGCCCGGTACCGCTGGGCGGCCTCGGTGGTCGGCGGGCGCACCGTCCTGGACGCGGGATGCGGCGTGGGCTGGGGCGCTGACCTGCTGGCGCGCGCTGGCGCCGCCCGGGTCACCGGAGTGGACGCCGACGCGGCTGCGCTGGCCGTGGCCCGGGAGCGCTATGCGGGGTCGTTCGAGGCCGTGGAGTCCGACGTCCTGGACCTTCCGTTCCCGGACGGCGCCTTCGACGTGGTCGTGTGCTTCGAGGTCATCGAGCACCTCCGCGACGCCGAGCGCCTGCTGGCCGAGCTGCACCGGGTGCTGGGCCCCGACGGCGCGCTCCTGCTGTCCTCTCCGAATCGCGGCGTGTACCCGCCCGGGAACCCCTTCCACGTCCGGGAGCACACCTCGGCGGAGCTGGAGGCGATGCTCCGGGCCGAGTTCGCGCAGGTCCGCCTGGTACGCCAGCAGACCTACGTCGCGTCGCTGGTCGGCGGCGACGACCTCCTCGGCCTCGACGACCCGCGGGCCGAGGCGCCGCTGCGCCTGGGCAAGCTCCTGGGACACGCGCCGGGCGAGGAGCTCTACACCCTCGCCGTGGCCGGGGACGGGAAGCTCCCCGACCCGGAGCCCGTCGGGATGCTCGGCGGCGCCCTGGACGTGCGCGGCCTGGTCAACCGCATCGCCGACCTGGAGGAGCGGCTGCGGCTGGCCGAGGCGGAGGAGGCCGCGAGCCGCGTCGAGACGGCGGAGGTCACGCTGCGCCACGACAGGATCGTCGACACGGCCCTCCAGCGCGCGGAGGAGGCGCGCCGGAGCGCCGAGCGCCGTGCCGCCGAGTCCGAGCTGCGGGCCGAGCAGGCGGAGGGCCTGGCCGCCGCGCTCCAGGCCTCGCCCTCCTGGCGCGTGACGGCGCCGCTGCGGCGTCTCAAGCGGGCCGTGCGCCGCGCCTAGAGCTCGCTGGGGTACGCGAAGGACGGCTGTCCACGCAGCAGCCGCGTCGACTCCGCCGTGCACTGCGCCTGGTCGCGCACGCGTCGCGAGCTGCCGTCGCGCCAGTCCACGAACCGCAGGTTGGCGTAGGCCAGGACGATGTAGCCGACCTTCCCGCCGGCGTCCGGGAGGCCCAGGATCCCGTAGCCGGCCGGCAGGCAGACGTCGCCCGTGATCGTGGGCCGCGCGATCAGGTCCTGGCGTCCGTAGCGCAGCTGGTTGGCCATGGTCATGTCCACGACCAGGAACACGGGCGCGCCGCGCGGGGACCAGTAGGGCTGGCCGAAGACGATCGCCACCGCGTCGCGGGGAGGCCGCGGTCCCAGGGCGCGGCCCACCAGGTCCAGCGAGCGTTGCTGCCAGGCGCGCGACTGGCGCCAGTCGTCCAGGTTGCCGCGCTCCTCGCCGGCCAGGGCGAGCACGGCGAGGGTGGCGGCGACGGCGGCCAGCGGAGCGGCCAGCCGGCGCCGGCGCACCAGCTCCGCGGCGCCGATGGCGCCGAGCCACAGCAGCGCCGTGACCAGCACCACCTGTCCCGCCGACATCCCGACCGTCACACGATTGCTGGCGCCCCGCCACGACGGCTCGATCGCCACCGTCCCGCCGAGCAGGGACACCAGCCCCGCGTACAGGAACACCGTCCCGGCCGCCGCGACGACCAGCCAGCTCCGCGCGGCGGGCGCGAGCGGCGATCCGCGCCGGAGCGCCAGCGCCACGCCGCCGGCCAGCACGACGGCGATCGCGACGCCCGGCACGGTCCTGAGGATCTGATCTCCGGGCAGCGTGAACTCGAGGATCCGCGTCGCGGCGCCGAACGTGTCGCCCGCGCGGTCCCAGATCCCGGCGGGCGAGAGGTCGGTCGGGCGGATGTCATGGGCCTGGCCGATCGCGAGCGGCAGCCCGGCCGCCAGAAGCGCCAGGTCGGCCGCCCAGCGACCCAGCGCTGGCCGCACGCGCCGGCCGGCCAGCAGGTAGACCGCGCCGCTCAGCGCGACGAGCGGAGCGAACGCCTCGTAGGTGAACAGCGCGGCCGCGTACAGCGCCAGCGCGGTCGCGTGCCGGGCGACCGCGGAGCGCCCGGCGGCCCGCAGGCCGGCGATCGCGACCGCCAGGCCGCCGAGGTACAGGCAGGCGCCGGCGGTGTGGTGGAAGGCCGACCACAGCACCCGCGCCGTGTCCAGGGAGGGAAGGACGGCCATGAGCGCGGCGGGGACGGCCGCCGCCGCGGCGGTGAGGCCGGCCAGCCGCAGCACGAGGTACAGCAGGAACGCCTGCAGCGCTCCGAGCCCGAACCCGATCGCCAGGCGGGGAGCGTGGGACTCGCCGAACGCCCACTGGATCAGCCCGGTGAGGACGCGGTTGCCCGGCCGGTAGCTCTCGTAGAGGTCGTTGGCGGCGACGTACCCCCACGGCGTGGTCGGGCTGCCCGGGTCGAAGCGGAAGTTGAGCAGCAGGGCCCAGTCGTCCACCCACCAGCCGCCCATCCCGACCGACGGCCCCCACACCACGGCCACGAGCCCGGACAGCAGGACCGCCGCGATGGCCAGCTCACGCCGGGACGGCCGCGCCTCGGGCCGCCACGGCTGCGCCAGGCTCTCGAGCGTCACTCGCGGGAATGTAGCGGTGGCCGGCGCGTCGGCGAGTGGGCGATACTGGGCTCGAACCAGTGACCTCCGCCTTGTCGAGGCGGCGCTCTCCCAGCTGAGCTAATCGCCCTGGGAAGGCGGTTAGCCTAGCAACGCTCCAGATACGCTTGAGAGGTCGCTCGGCGCCGTGGCGGAGTGGCTACGCAGCGGCCTGCAAAGCCGTTTACACCGGTTCGATTCCGGTCGGCGCCTCTCGTCCGCTGCGGGATACTGGCGCGAGATGTCGCGGGAGAACGTGGAGATCGTGCGCTCGATCTGTGAGCCCTGGACGCGGGGCGACTTCAGCTCGGCGGAGTGGGCGCACGACGAGATCGAGTACGTGATCGCCGACGGACCCGCCCCGGGCCGCTGGGTCGGCCGGGCCGCGCTGGCCGAGGGTTGGCAGGCCTTCCTCAACGCCTGGGACGACTACCGGGCCGAGCCGGAGGGCTACCGCGAGCTCGACGCCGAGCGCGTCCTGGTGCCCCTGCGCGGGACCGGCCGCGGCAAGGCGAGCGGGGTGGACCTCGCGCAGATGGCGACGACCGGAGCGAACCTGTTCGAGCTCCGCGACGGCAAGGTGACGCGCATGGTCACCTACATGAACTGGGACCGCGCCCGCGCCGACCTCGGCCTGCGGGAGTAGACGATGTCGCAGGAGAACGTGGAGATCGTGCGCCTGCGGCTCACCGACCTCGAGGGCGCCCTCGAAGCGGTGGGGCTGCGGGACTAGCGCCTCAGAGCGTCCGGGCCGTCGGCGAGCGCTCGACGTCGCGCTGGTCGGGATGAGTTCCGAGGACGCGGTCGCTGACCGTGTTGGTGATCCCGTGCCAGTAGCGCTCGTTCTTGAAGTGGTGCAGGCGGTGGGTGCGCCAGATCTCGCGGTAGTAGCGCGAGCGGGGGCGGTACGCGGTGTGGATGAGGAAGTGCGTCCACTCGTAGACCTCGACGAGGACGTAGCCGGTGAGCACGGCCGTGACGAGGGCGCCCCACGGGACCGCGCCGGTGGCCGCCGCCGCGACCGCGCCCGCCAGCGCCGGGACGAGCGGCACGGCGAGGAGCAGGATGGCCAGCGCCTCGCGCGGGCTGAAGTTGATCATCAGCAGGTCGTTGGGCGCCTCGTGGTGCTGGCGGTGCGCCCGGGCGGTGAGCAGCTCGACCCGCCGGCCGCGGAGCCGGAACGGGCGCATGTGCAGGAGGTAGACGTGGATCGCCCACTCCCCGAACGGATAGACCACGAGCATCGCCACGACGGCGACGGCGTCCGGCCAGCCGAAGCCGCCGAGGGCGATCCGCACGGCCAGCGCGACGACCACGCCGGCCGCGATCACCCACGGGGCCCGCTTGCCCCGGAACTCGCGAAACGCGTGGCCGAGCGTGGTGACCTCCCGGCCCAGCCGGGCCGGCGGCGGCTTGGCGCTGGCGGTCGTCGCCCCCACGCCGCCAACAGTAGGCGACCTGCGCGGACGCGCCAACCGGAGGGATACGCTGGCCCGGTCACGATGTCTCGGGAGAACGTGGAACTGGTTCGGAGGGCCTACGAGGCCTTCGCGGCCGAGGACCGCGACGCCATCAAGGAGCTGCTGGCCCCCGACGTCGTCTGGTACCCGGCGCTGGGACTGCTGCTCGAGCAGTCCATCTACCACGGCCCCGAGGCGGTCTGCCGCCTGCTGTTCGAGGAAATCCCCGAGGTCCTGGAGGGCTTCCAGGCCGAGCTGCTGGAGCTGCACGACCTGGGCGACGACGCCGTCCTGGCCATCGCCCGCTTCAGCGGCCGAACCGGAGGCGCCGAGGTCGAGCAGACCTTCGGCCAGCTCTTCCGCGGCCGCGACAGCCGCACCTACCGGATGGACTCCTACCCCAGCCGCCGCGAGGCCCTCGAGGCCGTCGGCCTCGGCGCCTAGCCGGTCTATACTGCGCGCCTCTGCGGCTGTAGCTCAGTTGGCTAGAGCGTCTGCTTGCCATGCAGAAGGTCGTGGGTTCGAATCCCATCAGCCGCTTCAGCCCGTCCGCCCCGGCGCCGCTAACGCCGCCGAACGTCCCGCAACGGTCGCCCTGGCAGTCAGTCCGGGACGTTCGGCGGGCTAGGGGGCGGGGCGGGAGAACGTCGAGCTGGTGGAGCGCCTGGTGGACGCCTCGCGGCGTTCGGGCGCGTGCAGTACGACCTGCGCGCGGTCATCCACGAGGGCGACCGCGTGGTCGTGAACATCGACATGCGCGGAGAGGGAACGTCCAGCGGGGCCGGGTTCGACCTGTCGGCGTGGTGGGCCTACGTCGTCCGCGACGGCCGGATCGCCCAGTGCTTCTCCTACCTCGACCGCGAGCGCGCCCTCGCCGCCGTGGGACTCCGCATGTAGCCGATGCCGCGCCAGAACGTGGAGGTCGTGCGAGGGCCAGATCGGCGCGCTGTTCCGCACGATGGGACCCTTCGCTCCGCCGCCCCCGCCCGGCGCCCAGCCCGCGCCGCTGTGGGGCAGCGAGGGCCATCTGCGCGAGCTGTTCGCGGACCGCGTGGACTTCGCCACGCTGGAGCGCGAGGAACTGACGGTCACCGCGTTCGAGCGCGCCCAGGACTACGGCGAGCACTTCAAGGCCCGTTACGGCCCCGCGCTCGCCGCACGGGCGAACGCGGAGCGCAACGGGCAGACGGCCGAGTTCGACGAGGCGCTGGACCGCTTCTGCGACTGCTCGCCGTGGGCACCCGCGCCTAGGAGGGCCCCTCGACGATGTAGCCCCAGTTCACGTACCCGGACTCGGGGACCTTGATCTGGATGCGGGCCACGACGGCGGAGAACTTGCCGACGGACACGCGCTGCGGGGTGGTGCAGTCCAGCGTCCGGTGCTGACGGTTGACGGCGAACCAGCCGCCGCCGTAGCGCACGCGGACCTTGGCGCCGGCCGGGCACAGGAACTCGGCCTGGGCGCTGGTGTTCCACAGCTTGACCAGCGTGCGGTACTCGCCGGACTTGACGTAGCTGGTCTGCTGGAAGACGCCGGCCTGGGCGTCGGCGGCGCCGAACGCCTGGACGAACAGGATCGTCGCGGCCACGAGGGCGGCGAACAGGGTGATCAGACGGCGGGGAGATGTGGTGTGAGTTGTCATGGGCTCAAGCTACGGCCGCTTCGGGGCCCCGTCTGTCGGCTCCGCGACACACCCACCGTCGGGACGCGACAATCCGGCCATGGCGACCCGAAAGAGCTGGCGAAGACTGCTGCTCGCGGCCCTGGTCCTGCCCGCGCTGGCGGCGTGCGGGGGCGACGAGGACCCGTTCGCCGGGTTCACGACCACGCCGGCGACGAGCCCGCCCCCGCCCCCGCCCCCGCCGCCGGCCGCCGTCCCCACCCCGCCGCCCG
>DATLOP010000121.1:0-4177 GCA_035536255.1 Solirubrobacteraceae bacterium | reverse complement strand
GATGTGGTGAACTGGGCACGTGCCGCCGGCGCGTGCCCTCACCGCAACCCTCGCAACGTCCCTGCTCGCGGCGCTCGCGACGGCCGCCCCCGCCGCCGCCGGGACGTCCGACCCGCGCTACCGCGTGCCCGTCACCGCGGCGACCCCGGCCACCATCGGCGAGTTCGTCGAGAGCGAGAGCTCCGGCGACGCCGGCGTGGGGCTGCGCGCCGCGTTCGGGGCGCCGACCTCGACCGTCCGGCGCTCCAGCCAGTGCTTCGTGCGCTGGTCGCGCATCGGCCTGTGGGTCGAGCTCACCAACTACGGGCAGTCGCGCCACCCGTGCACGCACGGCTACTTCCAGCGCGCGCGGCTCCTGGGTTCGCGCTGGTACACGCCCCGGGGGCTGCGGGTCGGGAGCTCCACGGCCGCCGCGCGCAGCCAGGCCGTGTGCGGCGCGGGGCGGCCGAGCTGCCGGCGGCCGGGCTACGCCCTCGGCTACGTCCTGGGCTTCCACCGCATCGACTGCGCCCGGGGCCTGTTCCCGAACGTCATCGCCGCCGTCGCGCGCGGCCGCGTCACCGCGCTGTGGGTCTACACCCACGGCTGCGAGTAGCCGTCGAACGCCGGTCGTCATGATTGAGCGGGTGACCCCCGCCCTGGAGATCGACGGCCTGGTCAAGCGCTATCCCACCGGGACCGAGGCGCTGCGCGGCGTGGCGCTGCGCATCGAGGCGGGCGAGTTCTTCGGCCTGCTCGGGCCCAACGGGGCGGGCAAGTCGACGCTGATCCACTGCGCGACCGGCCTGGCGCAGCCCACCTCCGGGGAGATCCGCGTCTTCGGCCACGACGCCATCGACCACTACGAGCAGGCGCGCCTGGCCGTGGGCCTGGCGCCGCAGGAGCTCAACCTGGACTGGTTCCTGACCGCCGAGGAGACGCTCGAGTATCACGGCGGCTACTTCGGGATGCCCAAGCGCGAGCGCCGCGAGCGCGCCCGCGAGCTGCTGGACGCCTTCTCGCTCACCGAGAAGCGCGACGACCGCACCCGCACGCTGTCGGGCGGGATGAAGCGCCGGCTCGTCCTGGCCCGGGCGCTCATGCACCGCCCGAAGCTGCTGATCCTCGACGAGCCGACCGCCGGCGTCGACGTCGAGCTGCGCCTGGAGCTGTGGCAATACGTGCAGCGCATCAACGCCGAGGGCACGACGATCCTGCTCACCACGCACTACCTGGAAGAGGCCGACCGGCTGTGCGACCGGATCGCCTTCATCAACGACGGCGAGATCATGGCCCAGGGCTCCAGCGAGGAGCTGGCGAGCGAGTACGGAGTGTCGAGCCTGGAGGACGCCTACCTCGGGCTCGTTGGGCGCAAGGAGCTCTCGCGCGCCCACATCGGGGCCGACGCCCCGTGACGGGCGCGCAGATCCGCTTCCTCTCGCTGGTGCGCCGCGAGGTCAGCCGCTTCATGAAGATCAAGCGCCAGACGGTCGGCGCGCCGCTGCTGGAGACCTTCCTCTACATCTCGGTCTTCGGCGCCGCCCTGGGGTCGCGGATCAAGGAGCTGCACGGCTTCGACTACGTGGTCTTCGTGATCCCCGGCCTGATCATGATGGCGTGGGCGATGAACGCCTTCTCCAACAACGCGTCCTCGATCCTCCAGCAGAAGCTCCAGCGCGCGATCGACGACCAGCTGTCCTCCCCGGCGTCCCCGCTGGAGCTGCTGCTCGCCTTCTCGCTCGGCGGCCTGCTGCGCGGGATGCTCGTGGCCGTGCTGACCTTCACCGCCTCGTCGTTCCTGGTCGACCTTCCGGTGGAGCACGTCCTCGTCCTGCTCCCGGCGCTGTTCCTAGTCGGGTTCTTCTTCGCCCAGCTCGGCGTGCTGATCGGCGTGCGGGCCGAGCAGTTCGACGACGTCTCGTTCGCGCAGACGTTCGTGCTGCAGCCGCTGATCTTCCTCGGCGGGGTCTTCTACTCGGCGTCGCTGCTGCCCGAGCCGTTCGAGACGATCACCCACTTCAACCCGCTCTACTACATGATCAACCTGGTGCGCTACGGCTTCCTGGGCTACTCGGAGGCCAGCGTCGCCGTCTCGCTGTCGCTGCTGACCGCGGCCACGCTCGCGCTGCTCGCCTTCAACTACCGCCTGTTCGTGCGCGGCTACAAGCTGCGCGCCTAGAGAGGAGATCCGTGTGAGCGAGACGCTGTCCCCGACGCAGGCCGCGGCGCTCCTGGCGCCGGTGGACTCGCTCGGCCTGCCGCTCGGGCCGGGCCAGCCGCCCGCCTTCCTGCGGGCGCTGGGCGAGCGGACCGACTGGGAGGACCTGCGCGTGGCCAGCGCGCTGCTCGCGGTGGGGACGGCGCTGTTCTCGCATCCCCACGTCCACTACCTGTCCGGGTTCTGGGGTCCGCTGGAGCGCGCGCTGCGCGACTCCGGAGCCGACATCACGTTCGCCGCGGCCGACTTCCGCCGCTTCGCGCCGCTGCTGGAGGCCATGCGCCCGCGCGTCATGGCCACGGCGGCCGCGCCGCCCGACGCCGACGGGTGGTGCAGCCTGTCGCTGCACGCCGGCGGCACGGTGGGCGAGCTGATGCGCGCGGGCCGGGACCCCGACCGGCTGCTCGTCGTCGAGACCTCGCCGCGCTACCCGCGCACGCACGGACTGGCGCCCGAGCATCGCCACGCGCTGCCCGTCGACGCGATCGACGTGCTGGTGCCCAGCGAGGAGGCTCCGCTGCCGCTGCCCGACTTCGTCCCCGGGCCCGTCCACGACGCGATCGCGGCGCACGCCGTCGAGCTGATCCCCGTCGGCGCCACGCTGCAGACCGGCATCGGCGAGGTCCCGTCGGCCATCGTGGCGCGGCTCGCCGCGGGCGCGGGCGGCGGGTACGGCGTGCACACCGAGATGTTCACCGAGGGCCTGATGGCGCTGCACGAGGCGGGGAAGGTCACCAACGCCGGCAAGGGCCAGTTCGACGGCGTGTCGGTGGCGACGTTCGCCATGGGCAGCGAGGCCCTGTACCGGTGGCTGGACGGCAACCGCGACGTGGCCTTCCTCCCCGTGGAGATCGTCAACTCACCGGAGGTGATCGCCCGCAACGCGAAGATGATCACGATCAACGGCGCGCTGGCCATCGACGTCCACGGCCAGGTCGTGGCCGACACGGTCGGCGGCGGCCAGTTCTCGGGGATCGGGGGCGCCGAGGACTTCGCCGCCGGACCGGCGGTGTCGCTGATCCAGCGTGCGCTGCTGTGCTTCCCCGCGACGTGGACGGACGGCGACGGCGCGCTGCGCTCGCGGATCGTGCCCTGGCACGAAGCCGGCTCGGTCGTCACCGTGCCGCGCCACCAGGTCGACGTCGTCGTCACCGAGCACGGGATCGCCGAGCTGGAGGGCAAGACCGTCCACCAGCGCGGCGAGGCGCTGGCCGCCATCGCCCATCCCGACTTCCGCGACGGGCTGCGCGAGGCCGCGGAGCGCGCGGCCCGCGGCCACTCCCCGCGCGGCCCGGCGCTTAGCGGTTGACCGCCTGCTTGAGGCCCGAGCCCGCGCTGAAGCGCGGCACGCGGCTGGCCTGGATCTGGATGGTCTCCCCGGTGCGCGGGTTGCGCCCCTGGCGGGCGCCGCGCTCGGCGACGTGGAACTTGCCGAAGCCGGTGATCGCGATCTCCGCGCCGCGGCTGAGGTTGTCCTCGATCGTCTTGAGCACCGCGTCGACGGCCTCGGCCGCCTCGGTCTTCGCCATGTCCGTCCGGGCGGCGACCTGGTCGATGAGCTGGGACTTGTTCACGTCTTCCTCCTTGGAAGGGGTCGCGCGAACGCTAGGCGCCCCCTCGGACGAACCCCTGCCCGGCGCGGTCAACCCGCGCGCACGATCACGCCGCGGACCGTGTGCTCGTCGGTGTTGACGCCGTCGGTGGCCACGACGCGCAACCAGCCGTCGCGGCTGGACTCGAGCCGGCGGGCGTCGAAGCTCAGGCTCCGGGCGGTCAGGTTGGACCCGAGCGGGTACCAGTGGCCGCCGCGGTCGGGGCTGTAGGCCACGAGGAAGCGCAGGCGCGCCCCGGGGTCGGGGTCGCGGGCCGACCAGCGCAGCCGCGGCGTGCCCGAAAGCGTCGTCCCGGAGCGCAGGCCCGTCAGCGCGACGGTGGGCCGGCCCGGAGAGGCCGGGATCGCCGCCAGGCGCCGGGCGCCCT
>DATLOP010000120.1:0-2518 GCA_035536255.1 Solirubrobacteraceae bacterium | reverse complement strand
GACGAGCGCCGCGGCGGCCAGGACGAGCGGGAGCCGCCTCATGCGGGGTCCCTGAGCACGACGAACCGGACCGTGCGCCGGCTCTCGCGTCCCCAGCGGTCCATCACCCGCACGCTGAGGATGTAGCTGCCGGGCGCCGGCCGCGACGGCAGCAGGTACTCCCACGACCGCCGGTCGCCGACGCGGTACAGGAACCAGTCCGCGCGACACGTGCCGCGCCGGAAGCGCTCGAGCACGGCGCTGTAGAAGAAGCAGCGCCCGCCGGACGTGCGCCGCAGCCGGAACCGGACCCGGTGGATGCCCGCGGCGCCCGGGTCCACCGTCCCGCGCAGCAGCCGCGGGGCCCGGCGCGCGGGGAAGCGCTGGCCCTCGCGGATCCCGACGAACGCCGGGACGGCACCCCGCGTGTCGGTGGTCGCGCCGTCGCCGGCGGCGGCCGGGCCGGGCCCCGCGGAGCCGCCGGGCACGCCGGTCCCGCACGTCCCGTCGTCGCCGCGGTGCACGCACACGACCAGCGCGTTGGAGCGCAGCGCGGCGGGGCGCTCCGCCTTCAGGCGCTGCACGCCCGTCGAGGAGAACGTGACCGTCGCCTGGCCGTCCGGGCCGGTCACCGTCCCGCCCACCGACGCTCCGGCCGCCGGCGAGCCGCTCTGCCCGTCGACCACGGTCACGGTCACCGGCCGGTTGGCCTCCGCCGTCGCCGGCCCGGTCAGGCGCAGCAGGGCGGTCTTGGAGAAGTAGTCGTACCCGAACAGCACGTCGTCGCCGTCCGCCACCTGCTGCTGGCAGCCGCCGACGCTGGAGGACTGCCAGTTGTGGGCGTAGCCCCAGAACTCGCTGCTGCTGTTGGCGTCGGGGCCGATCCGGTCGATCCCGAAGTCACCGAACGAGAACCACGTCCCGTCCCAGGTGAAGCCGCCGGCGATCGCACCGTCGTCCAGCGCCGTCGTCATCGTCGGCCCGGGCGCCGGGTTCGCGCCGCCGTTGGTGCCGTCGCAGGCGTGCGGCCCGCTGGCGTCCTTGGTCAGCGTCTTGGCGTCGGTCGTCACCGGCCCCTCGAAGATCGTCGAGGTCTTCCCCTCGATCCGGAGGTTGACGGTGGCCGGCGCGGCGAGCGCGGGGGACGCCGCGAAGGCCAGCGCGGCCACGAGCACCGCGAGGGTCGTGCATCTACGGAGGACCTGCATATGAGCCACCCCTTTCCACGAGGGCTTGTTGGGCTTGCGCCGGTGGCAGGTCTCCTGGCTTCCGGGAGGCGATCCCTCCGCGCCTTCCCAAGCCGCCGGTGGCGACTCAGTGGCTGCGCCTCGTCATTCGAGGCGCGTGCGGCGGGCGTTCCCCGGTCACAGTGGCGGGTCCGCGCCGGAATCTCACCGGACTTCCCTTCGCCTACCGGTCGTGAACGGGGGCATCGTATCCTGGAGCGCAATGACGGTGAACCTGACGCGGATCTACACCAAGCTCGGCGACGGGGGCGAGACGCACCTGGGCGACATGAGCCGGGTGCCCAAGACCCATCCGCGGATCGAGGCCTACGGGACGGTCGACGAGCTCAACGCGCTGGTCGGCGTCGCGCTCACCGTCGCGGGGCTGCCCGACCGCCACGCCGAGTGGCTGCGACGGATCCAGAACGACCTGTTCGACGTCGGCGCCGACCTGTCGGTCCCGGAGGGCGGCGAGCGCGAGCGCCTGCGGGTCGCCCCCGAGCAGACGGCGTGGCTGGAGGCGGCGTGCGACGAGGTCAACGCGCAACTCGAGCCGCTGCGCTCGTTCCTGCTGCCCGGCGGCACGCCCGCCGCGGCCCACCTGCACGTCTGCCGCACCGTGGCGCGGCGCGCCGAGCGCCGCGCGCTTGACGTCGAGGGCGCCAACCCCGAGGTCGTGCGCTACCTCAACCGCCTCAGCGACCTGCTGTTCATCCTGGCCCGCGACGCCAACGCCGGCGGCGACGAGCCGCTCTGGCAGCCCGGCGCCACGCAGGGCGACGCCTAGCGCTGCACGAACCAGCCGCCGCCCGCGAGGTCGTGGAAGACGACGACGTCGCGCCCGCAGGTGGTGACGACCTCCCAGTAGCGCCGGCGCACCGGCCGGTCGGTCCACCAGCGGTCCTCGACCAGCCAGGACTCCCGGACCGCGTCCACGTAACGGCGCTCGACCACCAGCGGGCGCCCGTCCGGCGCGGCGCGCACGGCGGCCGCCCGCGGGACCGCGAGCCGGCGCGGGCCGGTCACCGCCGGCGGCCCTCATTCGCCGGCCGGGGCCTCACCGCCGGCGGCCCTCGTCCTCGCGGTCCTCGCGGCCCTCGAACGGGGCGAGGATCGAGCGGCGCTCGGGGATGCGCGAGTCCGGGTCCACGTCGACCACGCGCAGCGCGGCGTCGGTGCCGGCCAGCGCGCGCGTCTGGCGCACCGCGTCGCGCAGGCGCGCCTCGCGCACCGCCGCCGCCTCGTCGAGCAGCGGGCGCTGGTCGGTCACCGGCGGGCCGAAGCTCTCGATGGCCAGGCGCAGCGCCTCGGCC
>DATLOP010000119.1:0-2457 GCA_035536255.1 Solirubrobacteraceae bacterium | reverse complement strand
TTGGCCTCCGGGCCCGCCCTCGGGCTCGTCCGGCGCGCCGGGGTGTCTTGGCTCGGCCTCGTCCGCCGGGCGCGCGGCGAGCTGCTCGGCGACCTGCGCCGGGTCGGCGCACAGGGTGTTGACGCGGACGGTCGTCTCCCCGGGCTCGTTGTTCGCCGCCATCAGCGCGCGGGCCTCGTCGGGGCCGAGCGCGTCCCACCAGGCGCGGGCCACCCACTCGGGGTGGGAGTGGCGCAGAGCCGCCGCCGCGGGCGTGTCGTCGGGCAGCGCGTCCACGAGCGTCCGCGCCTCCCGGCTGGCCCGGCGCATGACGGCGTTGACGAGACCGGCGGCCCGGGGGTGGCCCGCCTCCTTGACCAGCTCCACCGTCTGGTCGACGGCGGCGTGGCCGGCGCTGTCGGAGAAGGCCAGCTCGTAGGTCCCGAGACGCAGCGCGGCCAGGACCGGTGGGTGCAGGTCGCCGGTCGGCCGGCCGGCGAGGCGCTGCACGACGTGGTCCAGGGTGACGCGGCGCTGGACAGTCCCGTAGGCCAGGCGCTTGGCCAGCCCGCGCTCGCGCGGGTCGAGCCCGCCGGCCTCGGCGGCCAGGGCGCGATCGGTGAACGCGCCGTCCTCGAACGTCCGGCGCACGACGGCGTAGGCGCAGCGCCGGGCCGGCGTGACGCGGCTCACGCGCCCCGGCCGGTCATCGCGCCGGGACGTCGTGCCCGCGCAGGAAGTCGCCCGCCGCCATCGCCCGCCCGCCCGGCGGCTGGACCGTCCGCAGCTCCAGCGCCCCATCCGCCGCGCGCAGGAACAGCCGCCCGTCACGCGCGAACAGGGCCGCGCCAGGGGAGTCCGCCGCGCCGGAGGAGCCTCCGCGGCCGGGCGTGTCCGGCGCGCCGTCGCCCGCCGCCGGGGCCGCCTCGTGGATGCGCAGGAACTCCCCTTCGGGCAGTGCCGCGCGGGCGCCGATGTGCGGCGTCAGGGCGCGGACGGTCCGCTCCAGCTCGGCGGCGGGGCGGGACGGGTCGAGGGTGCGGTCCTGCGGGCCGATCTTCTCCGCGTAGGTCACGCCGGCCTCGTCCTGGGGCGCGAACTCGACGGGCCAGCGGTCCAGCGCCTCCACGAGCAGGTCGCCGCCGATCCGCTCCAGGCGCGGGGCCAGCGAGCCGTACGTGTCGTCCGGGCCGATCGGATCGGCGGCCCGCAGCGCCACCGGGCCGGCGTCCAGCTCGGCCACGAGCTGCATGATCGAGACGCCGGTCTCGGCGTCCCCGGCCATGATCGCGCGCTCGACCGGCGCCGCCCCGCGCCAGCGCGGCAGCAGCGACGGGTGGACGTTGAGCATCGGGTACGCGGACAGCAGGGGCTCGCGGACGAGCGCCCCGAACGCGCACACGCACACCGCCTCGGGCCGCGCGGCCTCGATCCGCGCCCGGGCCTCCTCGGCGTTGACGCTCTCCGGCTGGTCGAGGTCGAGCCCCAGCTCGCGCGCGGCGCCGGCCACGGGCGGCGCGGCCAGCTTGCGTCCCCGCCCCCGGGGCGCGTCGGGGCGGGTCACGACGCGCGCCGGGCGGTGCGGGGACTCGGCCAGCCGGCGCAGGACCGCCGCCGCGAATTCCGACGTCCCGAGGAAGACCGTCCGCACGGTCAGCCCGGCGTCCCGGCCATCAGGCGGCGCGAGCCGCCTCGGCGGCCTCGCGCAGAGCGCGCATGGCCTGCTTGCGCTGGTCGCGCGTGGTGCGGTCGAGCATCAGCACGCCGTCGAGGTGGTCGATCTCGTGCTGGATCACGCGGGCCTCCAGGCCCGTGGCCTCGATCTCGAGGTCGTCGCCCCACTCGTCCTGCGCATGGATGCGCACGTGCAGCGGGCGCTCGACGTCGACGTGGACGCCGGGGATGCTCAGGCACCCCTCCTCGAGGATCTCGCTCTCCTTCCCCGACCACTCGACCGTCGGGTTGACGAGCGGAGCGAGGGGCGCGTCGGACCCGATCCGGTAGACGAGCACGCGGTGCATGACGCCGAGCTGGGTGGCGGCCAGGCCGATGCCCAGGCCGTCGCGCATGATCGCCGACATGCGCCCGATCTCCTCGCGCAGCGCGTCGTCGAAGCGCTCGACGGGCAGCGCGCGGCTCTTCAGGACGGGGTCGCCGAACTTGCGCACGTGCGCCAGCGCCGCGGCGCGGCGCGCGGCGGTCTCGGGGTCGAGGACGGGCGCCTGAGGAGCCTCCTCGCCCTCCTCCCGCTCGACGTCTTCGGCGGTCTCGGCCACGGATTCGAGTGTACTCACGGCCCTCCCGACGCCACGGTTGCACTTGACCCCCTATATCGGGGTTAACCGCAACCGCGTGGGCTACTGGGGGTCGACGTCGACGCTGAACGCGGCGGCGCGGTGGGCCTTCTCGGCCGCGACGGCCTCGACGGCGGAGCCGACGGCGCGCACGGCGGCCGCGCGGTCGCGCGCCTTGACCACG
>DATLOP010000118.1:0-4521 GCA_035536255.1 Solirubrobacteraceae bacterium | reverse complement strand
GCCAGGTCGAGGAGCGCCTGGAATCCACCGCGCGCGACCTCGGCCCGCCCGGCTACGACGAGCGCTACGGCGCCGGTCTGGTCGACGCCGCGAAGGCGACCGCCCCGCCGGGCGGCGCCACGCCCGCGCCCGCTACGTAGTCCGGATGATCAGCACCGAGCAGGGAGCGTGGTGGCTCACCTTGTTCGGCACCGAGCCCAGCAGGAAGCGCTTGGCCCCGGTCATCCCCTTGTTGCCGACCACGATCAGGCCGGCGCTGCGCTCCTCGGCCACGTCGAGGATGGCGTCGGCGGGGTCGCCCTCGCGGGCGTGGATCTGCACGTCGACCCCGGCCTCCTTGATCTGCTCGGCCGCCGTCGCGAGCGTCGCGTCGACGTCCTCGCGCGGGTTGACCATCCACTCCAGGTCCTTCGGGACCTGCTGGGCCTCCTCGCGCAGGCGGGCGCTGGACACCGGCTCGTAGGCGCTCACGATGTCGATGGTCGAGCCCGTCGCCTTCGCCAGATCGGTCGCCTGGCGCACGGCCTCCTTGGCTGTGTCCGAGCCGTCCGTCCCCACCACGATCGAGCCGAACATCCCTCTCCTCTCCGCCGCTGCCGTGTCGAGGCGTGATCATATGCCCATGTCTCCGGCCTGGGTCTGGATGCAGGCGGTCATCGTCGTCGCGGTCCTCGCGGGGATGGTCATCGCCGTCGTCAAGCTGGCGTGAGCGCCCACGCGCCGCGGGGATCGCGGCCGTCCACGATCCGGCCCGGGTTCAGGCGCCCGTCCGGGTCCCACGCGCGCTTGACCGCCTCGCAGCGCCGGTACAGCGCGTCGCCCAGCGCCGCGCGCGCCAGGTGCGAGCGCGCCAGCCCCCACCCGTGCTCGCCGGTCAGCGCACCGCCGTGGGCCGCCACCAGCTCGGCCACGTCGTCCAGCGCGTCCAGAAGCCGCCCGGCGATCCGCGGGTCGGCCGGGTCGCACAGCGGCCGCACGTGCAGGCAGCCGGCGCCGGCGTGGCCGTAGACGACGACGCGCTCGAACCCGCGCCGGGCCAGACGGTCGAGCAGCTCGCCGGCGAACGCTCCGGCGCGCTCGGGCGCCACCGCGGGGTCCTCGAAGTTCGCCACCGGGGTGGCGCCGCGGGCGGCCAGCAGCTCGAGCGCGCCCCGGCGCAGCGCCCACATGCGGTCGGCGTCGTCCGGCGCGAGCGGCCGGGCCCCCAGGCGGGCGGGGCCGTCCGGGTCGTCGAGGTGCTCCACGAGCAGCAGGGCATCTCCCGGGACCCCGGCGGCGTCGAGCAGGTGGCGGTCCAGGACCTCGACCGCCGAGGCCCCGGTGGCCGCGCACTGCGGCGCCCGGTCCAGGGCGTCGCGCAGGCTCGAGCAGGCGAGCGCCACGAGGGTGCGGCGGCGCGGCACCGGGACCGTGGCCAGCCGCACCCGCGTGAGCACGCACAGCGTCCCCTCCGACCCGGGCACCAGGGACAGGGCGTCGCCGTCCCGCGCGAACGCGTCGAGGCGGTAGCCGCCGAACGAGCGGCGTGCGGAGACGTTCTCACCCGGGCCGTCGGGTGAGCGGCGGGCGGAGCCGGACTTGCCGAGGCCGTCGGACCAGCCCGGCCAGGCCGCTCGGAGGTCCGCGTCGAGCCCGTCTCGTACGGCCGCCAGCGAGGCGAGCCGCTCCGGCAGCTCGCCGGGCGACAGCGCCAGCCGGGCGCCGTCCGCCCACGCCCCCTCCGCGCCGCGCACGGCGTCGCCGACCCGGCCGTAGCGCAGGGAGCGCGAGCCGCACGCGTTGGTGCCGACGAGCCCGCCGACCCGCGCCAGGTCGCTCGCGGTGACGTCCGGGCCGATCGCGCGACCCGCCGCGGCCAGGGCCCGGTTGACGTCGTCCAGCGACTCGCCCACCCCGCACCACGCGTCCTCGCCGTCCAGCTCGACCCCGCGCAGGCCCGACGTGTCGAGCACGACGCCCTCCCCCAGGCACTGGCCGGCCACGCTCGAGCCCCCGGCCCGCGTTGTGACCGGCACGCCCGCGGCGGCCGCCGCGCGCAGCACGCGCGCCACGTCCGGCGCGTCGCGCGCCGCCACGGCGGCAGCGGGGCGCACGGCGAAGGGCGAGCGGTCGCGGGCGTAGTCCGCCGCCGGCCGCACGTCGAGCCCGGCCAGCGCGTGCAGCAGGTCCATTCGGGACTCCCTCGTCGGCTGCGCCGATCGTATCCGCGACGCAGACAACCCAAATTGTTGATCGACGGGCGCCGGGCCGAGTGGTACGGTCATATCAACCTAGGACGGAGGGACGGGTGACTGCCCGCATGGAAGGACCATTTCGACTCTCGCCACAGGCGACCGAGGTCGACGTACTGGCCAAGCACTTCCGAGGCTTCGGCGATCCGACGCGTTTGCGGATCCTCGACCTCCTGCGCAAGGAGGAGCGTTCGGTGGGCGAGCTCGTCGCCGCCCTGCGCCAGCCGCAGCCCAAGGTGTCCAACCACCTGGCGTGCCTGCGGTGGTGCGGCTTCGTGGCGGCCGAGCGACGCGGCAAGCGCGTCTTCTACCGGCTCTCCGACGAGCGCGTGGCCGAGGTCGTCGACACGGCCCGCGCCCTGCTCGCCGACACCCAGAGCGGGCCGGTAGCACGCGACTCGACGCCCGCCGGCATCGCCTGACCCGCTTGGCGGCGCCCCGCTGGGGCAGTATGCGGGGGCGTGATCGACCTGCACTGCCATCTGCTGCCCGGCGTGGACGACGGGCCGCCCGACCTCGAGACGTCGCTCGCCCTGGCCCGCGCCGCCGCCGCGGCCGGGACGCGGACGATCGTCGCCACGCCGCACATCGACACCCGCTGGGGAGTCGACCCGGAGGGCGTGCCCGCCGCGGTGGACCGCATCCGCGACGCCCTGCGCGACGCCCACATCGAGCTGGACGTCCGGCCCGGGGGCGAGGTCAGCCTGACGCGCATGGCCGACCTGACGCCGGCCGCGCTGGACGCCGTGCGGCTGGGCGGCGGGCCCTACCTGCTCATCGAGTCGCCGCACCGCGACTCGGGCGGCGCGGGCTTCAAGGCCGCGGCGGCGCAGCTGCTGCGGCGCGGCGAGCGCATCGTGCTCGCGCACCCGGAGCGCTGTCCCGGCTTCCAGCGCCGGCCCGACGACGTGCGCCGGCTGGTGGACGCGGGCATCGTGTGCTCGATCACCAGCTCGGCGCTGCTCGGGCGCTTCGGCGCCACCGTCCAGACCTTCGCCCTGCGGCTGCTGCGCGAAGGCCTCGTCCACAACGTCGCCTCCGACGCCCACGAGCCGCGCCGCCGCGGCCCCGAGCTGCTGGCCGGCCTGCAGGCGGCCGAGCGCCATCTGCCGGGCCTGCTCGGTCAGGCGGACTGGCTGACGCGCGCGGTGCCCGAGGCGGTGCTGGCCGGGACGCCGCTTCCGAGCCGGCCCGAGCTGCCCGCGCGCCGGAGCTCCCTGCGCCGCTGGCTGGGACGGCGCGGGTGAACGCCCCGCCGCCGGTGCGCCCGTCGCTGACCTGGCTGGGCCTGGCCGGCGCCGTGGCCGTGGCCGGGATCGCGGGCGCCGTCATCCTGTTCGTGCTGCTCCTGCGCGACGTCGACGGCCCGTTCGTCGCGCTCTCCGCCCCGGTCACCGTGCAGCTGGACGAGGGCGAGGGGCGGGGGATCTGGGTCACCGACGACGGGCCGGTGCGCGCCGAGTGCTCGGCCCAGGGGCCCCGTGTCGCCGAGCTGGAGTCCACGAGCGGCGTCACCGTGACCAGCGGCGGTCGCGAGTACCACTCGTTCCTGCGCTTCGAGGCGCCGCGCGCCGGGACGTACCGCGTGGCGTGCGCCCCGGGCGACCGGCTCGCCCTGGGCCCGCGCGTGACCGGGCTGCGCATCGCCGCCGGGGTGCTGGGGATCCTGGCCTCGTTCTTCGGTGGGCTGCTCGGCGCGGGGCTGATCGTGGCCGTCGTGCTGATCCTGCGCGAGCGCTCCAAGCGCCGCGCGGAGACGGCGCGGCCGCCGCCCGCGCCCGGCTCGCCGTTCGGCGGCTAGCCCAGCTCGCGGCGGCGCTGGTGGGCGACGAGCCGGGCGGGGCACAATGTCGAGGTGGACTCGCTGCGCGGCAAGCTGCTGATCGCCGCCCCGGCCCTGGAGGACTTCTTCCACCGGGCGGTGGTGCTGGTCATCGAGCACACCGAGGAGGGCGCGATGGGCGTCGTGCTCAACCGTCCCACCGAGACGCCCGTGGGCGAGGCCGTGGACCGGCTGTCGGGCCTGGCCGGCCCGGCCGACGTCCTGAACATGGGCGGCCCCGTGTCCGCCGACACCGTCGTGGCGCTGGGCGACTTCGAGGATCCCGGCGCGGCGGCGCGCCTGGTCGTCGGCGACCTCGGGCTCGTCGATCCCGAGGCGCCCGACCCCGAGCTGCGCGCGCTGCGCGTGTACGCGGGCTACGCCGGCTGGGCGCCGGGTCAGCTCGACTCGGAGCTGGAGCAGGAGGCCTGGATCGTGGCCGATGTCACGCCGGACGATCCGTTCGCT
>DATLOP010000117.1:0-6126 GCA_035536255.1 Solirubrobacteraceae bacterium | reverse complement strand
GTTCTCGCGCAGGTTGGCGCCGACGCGGACCGGCCGGCGGGCGCCGGTGGCGTCGGTGACGCGCCCGGTGGTGCCGGTGACCGTGACGAAGCGGTCGGCGCCGGCGCCGCGCAGCCCGGCGCCGTCGGGCCACGCGGCGGGGCCGGTGGTGGCGTCGCCGTCGGTGTCCAGCGCCACGGTGACGACGGCGGCGTCGGGCGCCTGCATCGTCTGCAGGCCCACCAGCAGGTACAGCGCTCGGCCGTCCGCGGCCACGCGCAGCTCGCGCAGGTCGGCGGCGTTGTAGCCGTAGCGGTCGGGGTCGCCCGGATAGCGGTAGTCCCCGGTGGTGGCGGCGGTGCCGCCGGCGAAGTCCGGCTGGTCGGGCCTGCCGTTGAGGTCGGCCCCGTAGTCGTCGTAGAGGAAGTCGGTGTAGATCCACTCCCCGCGCGAGATCTGGGAGCGCCCGGCCAGGTTCGTCGGCGTGCCCCGCCACTCGGCGAGGTCGCCGTCGGCCGTGTGGGGGAGCATGGGATGCGAGCGCACGCGCGCCGCCTGCGCGGGCACGGCCGCGCCGAGGAGCACACCGGCCAGGAGGACTCCCACGACGCTTCGCATCCCTGAAACGTAGCGCCGAGGGTCCTTGGGCGAGGCATACTCCTCGGCATGCCGCGTCCCGCCGCCGGCCTGTGCGACACCTGCCGCCACCAGCGGATCGTGCGCAACACCCGCGGCTCGTCGTTCTCGCTGTGCAAGCGCTCCCGCACCGAACCCGAGTACCCGCGCTACCCCAGCCTGCCGGTGCTCGAATGCGCCGGCCACACCCCGAACGTCCCGCGATGACGGCCCTGGCCACCAGTTTGGGACGTTCGGCGGTGGTGGCTGGGGCGCTGGCAGCGGCTGCCCGACCTGCGGACGGGGCGCAGCGGCATCGCCGCGGCCACCGTGGGCCGCCACGTCGTGGTGTTCGGGGGCGAGACGGGCCGCGGGACGATCCGTCCCGTCGAGGCGTTCGACCCCCGCACGCGGCGCTGGCGCGCGCTGCCCGGGATGCGCACGCCGCGCCACGGCCTGGGCGGCGTGTCCCGGGGCAACCGCGTGTACGCGCTGGAGGGCGGTCCCCAGCCCGGCTTCGCCTTCTCGAACGCCCTCGAGGTCCTCGACCTGCGCTGAGCGCAGTCCGTAATGTCGCGGTATGCAGACGGCCGTTCCGACCCTCGATCTGGTGCCCTCTCAGGAGGAGGTTCTCCTGCGCGAGGCGGTGTACGGGATCGCCTCCGGCTTCGGGCCCGCGTACATCCGCGAGCGCGTCGAGCGCGAGGAGCCGCCGACCGAGCTGTGGAACGCGCTGGCCGAGAAGGGCTACCTCGGCGTCAACGTGCCGGAGGAGTACGAGGGCGGCGGGCGCGGCATGACCGAGCTGGCCGCGGTGGGGGAGGAGCTGGCCCGCGCCGGGTGCCCGCTGCTGCTGATCCTCGTGTCGCCCGCCATCGCCGGGACCGTCCTGGCCAAGCACGGGTCGCCCGAGCAGAAGGAGCGCTGGCTGCGCGGGATCGGGCGCGGCGACCTGCGGATCGCCTTCGCGATCACCGAGCCCGACGCCGGGACCAACACCCACAACCTCTCGACCACGGCCAAGCGCTCGGACGGCGGCTACGTCCTGCGCGGGACCAAGACGTTCATCTCCGGCGTCGAGGACGCCCAGGCCCTGCTCGTCGTGGCACGGTCGGGGGTCAACCAGGAGAGCGGACGCGGGCTGCTGTCGCTGTTCGTGGTCGACGTCGACGCGCCGGGGCTGGAGCGCCAGCGGGTCCCCACCGCGCCACGCAACGCCGACATGCAGTGGCAGCTGTTCTTCGACGACGTCGAGGTGGGCGAGGACCGGCTCGTGGGGACCGAGCACTACGGCCTGGCCGCGGTGTTCGACGGCCTGAACCCGGAGCGGATCATGACCGCGGCGCTGGCCGTCGGGGCGGGGCGCAAGGCGCTGGCCCAGGCGTCCGAGTACGCGCGCGAGCGCACGGTGTGGGGCGGGCCGATCGGCTCGCACCAGGGGATCTCGCACCCGCTGGCCGAGGCGAAGATCGAGCTCGAGCTGGCCGCGCTGATGACCCGCAAGGCGTGCGCGCTGTACGACGCGGGCGCCAAGGGGGCGGGCGAGGCGTCGAACATGGCCAAGTACGCGGCCGCCGAGGCGGCGATCAAGTGCGTGGACCGCGCCATCCAGACCCACGGCGGCAACGGCGTGGCCCTGGAGTACGGGCTGGCCGACATGTGGTGGGGCGTGCGGACGATGCGCATCGCCCCGGTGTCGCGCGAGATGATCCTCAACTACGTGGCCGAGCACTCGCTGGGCCTGCCGCGCTCCTACTAGCCGCCCGTGCTTCGCCGTCACGTCCACCGGGCCTGCCAGGTTGTTCTGGCATGCGCTCCGAGCGGCGACGGGTGACCCGCTGGGTGCCGGTCCTCATCTGGGCCGGGATCCTGACCGGGGTGCTCGCGCTGATCGCGATCTCCTCGCGGCCCGGCGCCCACGAGGTCGGGCGGGCCATGTCGCTGGGCCCGCAGGGCCCGGTGGTGCCCGAGGTCCAGCGCCTGTCGGTGCCCGACGCCCGGGCCGCGCTGGAGCGCGCGGGCTTCTGGGTCCGGGTGGCGCGCGAGCCGTCGTCCACCGTCCGCGTGGGCCGCGTCATCGGGACCACCCCCGCCAGCGCCACGCCCCTGCGCGTCGGCGCGCAGGTGACGCTGCTCGTGTCCAGCGGGCGCCCGCGCGTGCGCGTGCCCGCGCTGGAGGGCCTGAGCCGCAGCACGGCCGAGGAGAAGGCGCTCGCCGCGGGGCTGCGCGTGGTCGTCGTGCGCCGCGAGTCGCCCGAGCCGCCGGGCGTGGTCATCGGCCAGTCGCCCGACGCGGGCCAGCGGGTCCGCGCCCAGCGGATCGTGCGCATCGCCGTGGCGGCGCGCCCGGCGCCCGTCGAGGTGCCCGACGTCACCGGGACGGGCTTCGAGGCCGCCGTCACCTCGGTCTCCGGCGCGAGCCTTACCGTGGACTTCGCGCACCGCCGCGTCCGCCGCTCGGGCGACGTGGGGCGCGTCCTGAGCCAGTCGCCGGCCGGCGGCGCCACCGTCGCCCGCGGCGCCCGCGTGACGCTGACCATCGGCGTCCGGCGCTGACCTAAAGTCAAATTCGCCGAAAGACCTCGCGCTCCCCGCGGGTTATTGATGCGGGGGAAGAACCCGGGACGGGGAGGATTCGTGAACCGCAAGCTCGCTTTGACCGCCGCCGCGCTCGCCGCGCTGCTGGCCACCACGCCGGGCGCCGGCGCCGCGCCGACGACCGAGGACCAGACCATCACCGGCGACGCCTCCGCCGCCTACTCCGGGCTCTCGGCGGGCCCCGGGCAGGCGCGCGTGACGCGCCAGGAGATCGTGGCCGCCCAGGCGGGCCGTGAGACCCGGCGCACCTCGCTGACCTACTTCGGCCAGCTGACCGACTTTCAGCTCTCCGACGAGGAGTCGCCGGCCCGCGTCGAGTTCCTCGACGTGACCGGGTCGCCGACCACCGCGGCGCACCGCCCGCAGGAGGCGCTCGTGCCGTTCGTCGTCGACCACGGCATCCGGGCGGTGAACAACCATCTGACGGGCCCGGTCAGCGGCGCGGCGCTCGAGTTCAACTTGGTCACCGGCGACCAGGCCGACAACCAGCAGCGCAACGAGGTCGAATGGGTGGTCAAGCTGCTCGAGGGCGGGCGGATCAACCCCAACTCGGGCGTCGAGCACCCGTGCAGCCTGCGCCCCGGCGAGGCCGCGAAGTACACCGGGGTCCAGGACCATGACGACTACTACGAGTCCGGCGACCACTACGACCCCGACGACCCGATCGGGCGCTACAGCGCCTGGCCGTCCTACTCCGGCCTGATGGACCGCGCCCAGCTGCCGTTCACGGCCGAGGGATCGAAGGTCCCGACGTACGTCACCCTGGGCAACCACGACGCGCTGATGCAGGGCAACCAGTGGGCGAACGCCGGCTTCGAGGCCATCGCCACCGGGTGCGCGAAGGTGTTCGCGCCGGTGCCGCTCAACGACCAGGTCGACATCCTCAACGGGACGACCACGTCGCCCGGCAACGTGTTCCAGGTGCCGCCCGACTCGAAGCGCCAGATCGTGGACCGCGCGCAGTACAAGGCGATGCACGCCGACGCGGCGTCCAACGACCACGGGTTCGGCTACGTGTCGCCGACCGAGAACGCCGCCTCCAACGGCGCGGCCAGCTACTACACGTGGGAGCCCAAGGCCGGCCTGCAGATGGTCTCGATCGAGACCAACGCCGACGGCGGGATCGCCGGCGACTCGGCCAGCGGGAACATCGACAACTCGCAGTGGCAGTGGCTCCAGGGCGTCCTCGACGCCAACGAGGCCGAGCTGCCGGCCACGCGCGACCTGGTCGTCGTGTTCGGGCACCACCCCGAGCGCAGCCTGACCGCGCAGACCCCCGACGAGGCCGCGCCGCCGTGCACGGGCCTCAACGACGGGCACGGGCACGACCCGAACCCGGGCTGCGACAAGGACCCACGCGTCTCGCTCCCGCTGCACCACGGCGACGAGCTGGTGACCGAGCTGCTCGACCACCCGCAGGTCATCGCCTACGTGGCGGGACACACGCACGACAACAAGCTCCTGCCGTTCGCCCGCACCACGGGGCCGGCCGGGGGCTACTGGGAGATCACCACGTCGGCCCTGGTCGATTGGCCGCTGCAGTCGCGGCTCATCGAGGTGATGGACAACCACGACGACACGCTGTCGATCTTCGGCACGCTCGTCGATCACCTCGGGCCGGTCACCGCACCGGCGCCGGGCGCGGCCACCGGGTTCAACCGCCAGCAGCTGGCCTCGGTCGG
The DNA here is from genome assembly GCA_035536255.1 of Solirubrobacteraceae bacterium. Taxonomy (GTDB): domain Bacteria; phylum Actinomycetota; class Thermoleophilia; order Solirubrobacterales; family Solirubrobacteraceae; genus AC-38. The sequence goes on along the minus strand of DATLOP010000117.1, from coordinate 1,252 downwards.
CCGCACGTTCGCGTTCAACGACGAGCAGGCGGGCGGCGGGACCGGCGAGGGCACCGCGCTGGACCGCAACGCGGAGATGCTCCTGCCCGATCCGCGCTAGCCGGCAGGAAGCCGGGGGCGGTCGCGGAGCCTGACTCCGACGGCCGCCCCCACGGCCATCGCCGCGAGCACGAGGGCCAGGGAAAGCGCGGGGCTGGAGTCCTCCGAGCGCTGCGCGCGCAGCGCCGCGGCGTCGGGGACCCACTCCAGCGTCCCGCGGACCCGGACCGTGCGCTCGCCGATGCGGACGGGCACCGTCCAGCGCGCGATCCGCCGCCGCCGTGTGCCGTCTCCGACCGCGGTCGGGCGCCGGGCCGTCATCCACTGGGCGCGGTGCTCGTTCCAGCGCCACGGGCCGGGCCCGGCCAGGTGCTCCCAGCGCGGCGCGGCGCGCGGGCTGGCGTAGTCGGGGACGCGCAGGCGGCCGTAGCGCTCGGCCGAGCGCCAGGCGGTGGGGGAGTGGCGGTTGACCTCCACGCCGGCCCGCCCGATCCGGAACATCGGCTCCCCCTCGGTCCCGACGACGACGGCGGGGACCGCGCCGCGCCAGGTCAGCTCGAGCAGGTCCTGGTGGCCCAGGATGCGCGCGCGCAGGCCCGGCACGGCGGGGGACACCGTGGTGACGCGCGAGAAGTAGCTCTCCCGGTCGGACGCCGGGATCAGGTGGCCGCGCGGCACCTCGCGCAGGTCGGCGGGGACCGGCGGGCCGTGCGCGGGCGCCGCGGCGGCGGCCCCCAGGGCGCCCACGATGGCGGCGGCGACGGCGGGGCGTCGCGCCGTCACACGCCCACCCCGGTGACCAGGAAGGCCAGGAACGCCGCGCCGGCGGACACGAGCGCGCAGCCGGCGGGCAGCCGCTGGCGATCCGGCAGCGGGAAGGCGCGCAGCGCGCGCAGGAGGCCGACGAAGACGAGCAGCAGCGCGACCTGTCCCACCTCCACGCCCGCGTTGAACCCGAGCACGGACGCCAGCCGCTCGTCCCCGGGCAGCCGCAGCTCCTGCAGCAGCGACGACAGTCCGAGCCCGTGGGCCAGGCCGAAGACGACGGCGGGCGCGCGTGGGTCCACTCCCAGCCAGCGGTGCGCGTCGCCGAAGGCGATCTGCGCGCCGACGAAGCCGACGCTGAGCGCGATGACCGCGTCGACCACGTCGCCGGGCACCGCGACGCCGAGGAGCGTCGCGCCGACGAGCGTCGCGCTGTAGGCGAGCGCGA
>DATLOP010000116.1:0-3827 GCA_035536255.1 Solirubrobacteraceae bacterium | reverse complement strand
GGGCCGAGGCGCCGCCCCCACCGGCGCCGCGGCGTGAGACCTCGTCGCCGCCCCGCACGCGCCAGCCCGAGCGCGAGACCACGCCACCGGCCGGGGCCCCGCCGCGCACGCGCGAGGAGGCCGAGCGCAACTGCCTGCTCGACGAGAACAGCGGGCAGTACATCTGCCCACGCTGACCAGTTAGTCGCTCGCCTCGGGCGCGGGCGGCCGTCCGACCGCCGGCCGGCCCAGGCGTGGCGCCCACCAGGCGTGGCGCCCGAGCAGGACGAGGAGCGCCGGGATGAGGGCAAACCGGATGAGCGTCGCGTCCAGGCCGATGGCGAAGGCGATGCCGAGCCCGTCCGCCTTGAGGAACACCAGACTCGACGTCGCCAGGGCGCCGACCGCGACGCACACCACGGCTGCGGCGGCCGTTATGAGCCGGCCGGTCCGCAGCACCGCCTCGAGCGTGGCGTCGCGGTACGCGCGCCCCTGGTCCAGGAACTCCCTGACCCGGGCCAGGAGGAACACCCCGTAGTCGGTCGACACGCCGAAGATCACCGCCAGGAGCAGTACGGCCTGGTTGATCTCGATCCCGCCCTGGCTGCGGTAGTCCAGCAGCGACTGGAAGCGCCCGTCCTGGAAGACGAACACCAGGAAGCCGAGCGCCGCCACGACGGTGCCCGCGTTGAGCGCGAGCGCGAGGAGCGGAAGCACGGCCGAGCGGGTCATCGCCATGAGCAGCGGGATCGTCGCCAGGGCGATCACCAGCAGCGCCGCCGGCAGGTGCGCGCCGATGCTGCGCCGGCCGTCGACGAACTCGGCGGTCTGCCCCGCCACCTCCACGCCCGAGCCCAGGTCGCGGATGCGCTCGACCAGCTGCAGGCTCGGCTCGGCGAGGGGCGGGTGGCGCGAGACCGCCTCGAAGAGCACCGCGTCGGCGTCCAGCCGAGCCAGCAACGTGACCCCGCCGGCGCCGTCCAGGGACGCCAGTCGCCGGCGCGTGGCCGCCACCCGTCCGGCGCCGCGCGCCGCGCGCCCGCGGACGAGGACCAGGTTCGGGCTGTCGTGGAAGGCCGGGAAGTCGGCCCGGATCGTCTCGCGGACCTGGCGCGACTCCGAGCCGGCGGGCAGCACGTCGGTGTCGAAGGTCGTGAACGTCGCCCTCAGCACGGGGGCGGCGACGACGAGCAGGATGAGCACGGCCGTGGCGGCCGCGATGCCGGGACGCCGTACGATCGCGCGCGGCAGGCGCTGCCAGCGTCGCCCCGCGTCCGCCGGGCGCTGCCACGACAGCGCGTCGATCCGCGGTCCGAGCACCGCCAGCGCGGCGGGGACGACGGTCAGCGCCGCCGCCCCCGCGAACAGCGCGACGAAGATGCCGGCGATACCCATCGAGTAGAGGAACTGCTGCGGGAACACGAGCAGGGCCGCCATCGCCCCCGCGACGGTGAGCGAGCTGAAGACCACCGTGCGGCCGGCCGTCGCCAGCGTGACGCGCAGCGCGCCGGCCGGGTCCCCGCCCGCCCCCAGCTCCTCCCGGTAGCGCCACACCATGAACAGGCTGTAGTCGACGGCGAGACCGAGGCTGAGCGGGCTGGCCAGGTTGAGCGCGTACACCGACAGGTCCGTCCAGCCGTCGATCAGCCGCAGGGCGGCCGTCGTCCCGAGCAGCGCGAACGCGGCGAGGGCGAGCGGGAGCGCCGCGGCGACCAGCCCGCGGAAGACGACGACGAGCAGCAGCGCCAGCACCGGGAGGACGATCAGCTCGGCGCGCCGGAGGTCGCGCGTCGCCAGCTCGCTGCCCTCGCTGAACCAGACCCCGTAGCCGCCGTAGGTCAGGTCGAGCGTCGAGGAGTGCAGGCGCTTGCGCAGCCGCTGCGCCGCGCGGCCGACCCGGTCGAGGTCCTTGGTCCGGAAGTGGACCAGGAGGTAGGTGGACCGGCGGTCGCGGGAGATCAGCCCCGGAGGCCCGGCGTAGTGCGTGAGGACCGCGCCGACGTCCGGCTCGCGCAGGAGCTCGCCGGACAGCCGCTCCAGCTCCCCGCGCACCGGCGCGTGGGTGACGTCCGTCTGAGCGCGGGCGAGGACGACCATCCCCGGGTCAAGGTCGAAGCCCAGCCGTTCCTGGACGGCGCGCTCGACGTCGGCGCTCTCGCTGGCCGGGTCCTCGAAGCCCCCGCTGGACAGCCGTTGCGCCGCTCCGGCTCCGAGCGCGGCGGACAGCAGCAGCGCCGCCGCGGCCAGCGCCAGGATCGCCCAGCGCCGAGCGCGGACGACGCTCGTCCAGTAGTCGAGCCGACGGCTCGCCCCCGTCCCGCCCCCCTTCGGGAGAGGTCGGCCCCGGCTGACGCGGGGGGCCTCTCCTGCCACGCGCCAATGGTACGCACACACGCCAATCGCCCGTCACGTTTGTCGCCCGCGCCCGGTTGTTTGTACAGGGACTCCGAGGCGCGAGGGGAGTGTGCAGACCAGAGCGATGCCGGTCCCGGCCACGATTAGGACACGCGACGTGTGGAACCACAGCCTGCGGCGCCGCGCGGCGGCGGGGCTGGCGCTCGCCGTCGTGCTGACGTCGTCCACCGCCGCCCTCGCCGCCCCGCCGAGCGAACCGGCGCCCGGCGCCTACACGACGAACGGCACGGTCAGCGCGATCGCCCACGCCAGCGGCCGGACGTACGTCGGCGGCGACTTCACCCGGGTGGGGCCGCGCAGCGGGGCCGGAGTCACGCTCACGGCGAACGGTGCGCTGTCGGCGTTCCCGGTGCGCGCCGAGGTGGCCGGGGGCGAGGTGCGGGCCGTCGTCTCCGACGGGGCCGGAGGCTGGTACATCGGCGGGAGCTTCACGTGGGTCGGCGGGCAGCGCCGTCTCGCGCTCGCGCGCATCCGCAGCGACGGCACCGTCGACACGACGTTCGCGCCGGCCGTCGCCGACATCGCGGGCAACCCGGGTGAGGTCAACGCCCTCGTCCTGTCGCGGCCGGGACCCGACGGCGCGCGAACGCTGTACGTGGGCGGACGGTTCCGCCAGATCCGGAGCGGCAACGACCGCACGTTCCACCACAACCTGGCGGCCCTGGACGCCGGCGACGGCGCCGAGCGGACCTTCAAGGTGTTCATCGGCGGCTGCCAGAGCAGCGAGCCGGAGTGCTCGTCCGCGGTCCGGGCGCTGGCGCTGGGGTACGTGGCCCTGCCGGTCGAGGGCGTGAGTCCCGACCCCCCCCAACCCATCCTCTTCGTCGCCGGCGACTTCACCCGCATCGGGGTCGACATCGATCCCTACACCGTGGCCGGCCTGGCGGCCGTCCGCGGCATCGGGTCCGTCGGCCCGACGAACCTCAAGACCTCCGGGCAGGTGGTCGCCCACTTCCCGGCCGGCGCCGATCCGGTGCCGGTGGCCTGGAACCCCAGCCCGTCGTCGGTCTACGCGATGCAGGCCGGTGAGCCGGCGCCACCGTCGGCCTCGCCCACCACGTCGCTCGTCGTCTACGTGGGCGGTCAGAACACTGAGAAGACGGCACCCGTCGCCAAGGCCCTCCAACTCCAGCTGAACAAGAGCAGCCACACCGCTACGAGTACTGGTGTGCAGTTCAACAGCTGGAGGCCCGCGCCGGTCGGATGTGCGGGCTGCGCGGTGCGCGCCCTGGCGCTCGACGGCCAGCGCGTCTACTTCGGCGGCGACTTCGACCGAATCGGGACGGGGGCGGGCCAGAAGCCGGCGGGCCGCCTCGGCAAGATCGCCGCGATCGCGAACGCGCAGGACACCTCCGTCAGCGCCGCCGGCGAGCCGTTGGGCCCCGGGGTCGACGGGCCGGTGCGCGCGCTGGCGTGGTCGGCCGGCCGGCCCG
>DATLOP010000115.1:0-2365 GCA_035536255.1 Solirubrobacteraceae bacterium | reverse complement strand
GCGGCGCGCACCGGCTGGGCCGGCGTCACCGGCTCGGACGGCCCCATCATCCGCGTGGCCTCGGTCTCGTCGCGCTGGAGCATCTGCGTGGCCTCGGTGGCGCGGTCGGCGACCTCGGGCAGTGGGGGGTCGATCCCGCGCGAGCCGGCGCGCAGCGCCTCGCCGAAGGCCACGGCGCTGTCGTAGCGCGCCTCGGGGTCCAGGGCCAGCCCGCGCGCCACGGCGCGCGCCAGCGACGGCGGGACCTCGGAGCTCACGGCGTCCAGCGGCGGCGGGGCCTCGCGCTGCTGCTTGAGCGTCAGCTCGGACAGCGAGCTGGCCTCGTAAGGCAGGCGCCCGGCCATCATCTGGTAGGTCACGACGGCCAGGGCGTAGATGTCGGCCGGCGGACCGGCCTCCTCGCCCCGGGCCTGCTCGGGCGCCAGGTAGGCGGCGGTCCCCAGCACCGAGCCGACCTGGGTGATGCTCGACTGCTCGGTGGCGCGCGCGATCCCGAAGTCGGCCAGCTTGACCACCCCGTCGGGCCCGAGCAGCAGGTTGCCCGGCTTGACGTCGCGGTGCACGACCCCGTTGCGGTGGGCGTGGCCCAGGCCGCGCGAGGACTGGCCGATGACGTCCAGCGTCTCGTCCACGCCCAGCGTCTTGCGGTCGCGCAGCAGCTGGGCGCAGGACGGGCCGTCGACCAGCTCCATGACGATGTAGTGCTGGCCGGTCGCGTCGTCCAGGCCGAAGTCGAAGACCTGGACGATGTTGGGGTGGATGAGGCGCGCCGCGGCCAGCGCCTCGCGGCGAAAGCGCGAGACGAAGGTCTCGTCCTCGGCCAGGTGCTCGGCCAGGAGCTTGAGCGCGACCTCGCGCTCCAAGCGCTCGTCGAAGGCCCGGTGGACGGTCGACATCCCCCCGATGCCCAGGCGCCCGTCGATGCGGTAGCGCCCGGCGATCACTCGCCGCCACCGCCTCCGCCGCCCCCACCGCCGCCTCCGCCGCTGCCGGGGCGCGTCCCGCCCGTCCCGCCGGGGTCGGCGGGCGGCTCGGGCTCGGGATCGGGCGTCGTGGGCGGCGGCTCGGTGGTGGTCTCGGTCTGGGTCGTCTCGGTCTCGGTCTGGGTCGTCTCGGTCGGCGTCGTGACCGTGGGCTGGGTCTGGGTCGGCGTGGTCGTCGTGGTGGTCCGGCCACAGCGCCGCACGATGCGGTCGAGCACGGCCTGGAGGTTGTCCTGGAGCTGGGAGCGCAGGTCGGGGTCCACGGCGGAGGGCAGGCGCTCGGCCCGCGCCTCGGCCAGACGGACCTGGGCCTGGGCGTCGCGGCACTCCTCGCGGTCGTAGAGCTCGGAGGCCCGGTCGAGGTCTGACTGCAGCGCCGCCGCCTCGTCCTTGGGGATCAGGGAGTTGCGGTCGCCGCAGGCGACCAGGAAGGCGCTCGACACGCCAAGCGCCGCGGCGAGGAGGACTGCCACCACAGAGCGCATCGGCCGTCGCATGCTACTGGCCGTACTCCAGGCGCTCGGCCAGCGAGTCGGGCAGCCGGGCGGCCCGGATCGCCGCCGCCGCGCCGGCCACGTCGTAGCTCGTCCGCCGCCACGTGGCCGACGGCGCGTTGGTGTCCAGGACCAGCCAGGCGGCCCGCGGGTCGCCGTCGCGCGGCTGGCCCACGCTGCCCGGGTTCAGCAGCCACTCGTGCTCGGTCAGGTCGACCTCGTCGCCGTCGCGGCGGGTCTCGCCGGTGGCCGGCTCGCCCTCCTCGCGGCGGAAGGACAGGGCGACGTGGGAGTGGCCGATCAGGCAGACGCGATGGCGCTGGGTGTCCAGGCACATGTCGGCCAGCAGCGTGGACAGGACGTACTCCCACACCGGGTCGCGCGGGCTGGCGTGGAAGAGGCCGACGTCCTCGCGGTCGAGCAGCTCGGGGCTCAGGGTGCGCAGGAACTCCAGGTTCGCGGGCGCGATGACCTCCTGGGTCCACTCGGCCGCCACCCGGGCGCCGGTCGAGAACTCGTCCAGCGGGATGTCCCCGCGGACCGCCAGGTCGTGGTTGCCCACCAGGCAGACGTCGCACTCGCGCGCCGCCAGCTCGGAGCACACGTCGGGGTCGGCGCCGTAGCCCACCACGTCGCCCAGGCACCACACCGAGTCCACGCTCTCGCCGGCCACGGCGGCCAGGACGGCCTCGAAGGCGTGGCGGTTCCCGTGTATGTCGGAGAGGACGGCGATGCGCATCGGTACCGTGAGGGCGTGGACCGCGGGCGCCTGCGACTGCCGATCGCGCTGGTCGCCGCCGTCGTCGTGGCGGAGGCCGCAGTGCTGCTCCTGCGCCCGCGCGACGGTGTCGTCGACCCGGCGCCCGTCAGCGCCCGATCGTACTTCAG
>DATLOP010000114.1:0-3234 GCA_035536255.1 Solirubrobacteraceae bacterium | reverse complement strand
GTGATCGCTACCAGCAAGACGGCAGAGACGATGCGCGGCACGCTCGCCAGTCCTGGCCGTCGAGATGTGTAAGTGGGGAGTGCCACGGGGCGCCCGTTGCCTCACATAGACCACGTTTCAGAGGCCTCGGTCGTGACGCTCCCGCGCCAAAAACGGCCGAACCTACCGAGTGGCCACCGCGTCGCGACGATCCGGTAGTCGAGGCATGGGAGAGGTCGTCGACCGTCTCGGGAAGAGTCGTCCAGACGGCCCTCGCCGCGTAGGCCACGCGCCGGGGTCACTTGCTCGGACGCGTTCCCGGGGCGTACAGTTGTCTTCGTGACGGGATGGAGGCCCCTCGGAGGGGCGCTCGTGCTGGTCCTGGCGCTGTGCCTCGTGGCCGCGTGCGGAAGCGACGACGGCGGAGGCGAGGAGAAGGGGCAGGTCGTGCGGTTCCAGAAGCCGACGGAGCCCGGGCCCGACCCGTTCACGGCCCGGCCGGCCGACGTGCAGGGACCCGACCGGGTCCAGGTCGGATCCGGCCCCTACGGCGGCACGGGATCGGACCTGGTGTGCGACCGCGAGCTGCTGATCCGCTCGCTGCGCGCGCGGCCGGACCGCCTCGCAGCATGGGCCCGCGTCGTGAAGGTCGCGCCGACGCACGCGGCCGTAGCGGCCTACGTCCGCAAGCTCAAGCCGGTCACGCTGACCCGCGACACCCGGGTGACCAACCACTCGTTCGTCGGGGGGAGGGCGAGCGGCTACCAGGCGATCCTCCAGGCCGGGACCGCGGTGCTGGTCGACGAGCACGGCGTCCCCCGGGCGCGGTGCCGCTGCGGCAACCCGCTGCTCGAGCCCGTCTACATCGCCGAGGCCACGTGCCACGGCTGCCCGCCGAGCTACCGCCCGCCGCCGGAGTGCGAGCCGTGGTCGGAGTGCTACGAGGTCTACAAGAACCCGCCGCCGGTGCGGGGTCAGGGTGCCACCAACCCCATGCCCCCGCCCGAGGAGCCGCCGGGAGGTCGGCTCGACCCCCGGGCCTCCTTCAGCCCGTCCTCGGGCCGAATCGGACAAGCGTTCACGCTGCACATCTCCGGGTTCTCCCCCAACACGACCGTGAGCTTCACGATCACGCGGCCCGACGGCGTCCAGGACCCGCCGTACTCGATCGCCACCGACGGGTCGGGAAGCGGCTCCTACTCGTTCCGCCCGACGGGATCGGACAACGTGATCGGGACGTACGCCGCGACGGTCCGCGACCCGACGGGCGCGACGGCCTCGGCCACCGCGACGCTGCTCGCCGCGGAGGGCGGCGGTGGCGAGGAGACCCCGCCGGACGAGCCCGGCGAGCCCGGTGGGGGCGAGCGGACCACCCCCCAGGACCCGTCGCAGGACCCCGAGTCCCAGGGCGGCAGCTAGCCCGTCACGACCACCCGGACGGTGCGGCTGGCGCCCTGCTCGTACGGGTAGACGGCCTCGCGCTTGACGAGCGCGCGGAAGCGGTAGACGACGCGGCCGCGGGTGGCGCCGAAGCGGTACGGGTGGCGCCAGCGCCCCCGGGCGTCGGTGCGCGGCGTGGCGAAGGTCCGCCACGCGCCGCGGTAGTGGGCCTGGAGATCGACGGTCCGCCCGCCGGGCGGCAGGGGCCGCCCGACCAGGCGCCCGGAGAACACGACCCGCTGCCCGTTGCGCGCGCGCCGGCGGTTCGCGGTCAGGGTGCTTGCGGCGGGGACGAGGACGCTGCGCTCGGTCGTCGCGGGCAGGAGGAGGTCCGTCCCGGCGTAGGCGAGGCGCAGCGTGCGCGAGGGGCCGGGCGGGACGCGCAGCGCGAACGCGCCGGCCGGGCCCGCCGTCGCGCTCGCCAGCCGGCGCCACTCCGGCGCGGTCCGCGTGCGCTCGGACACCTCGATCTGCGCGCCCGGGACGGGGCGCCCGCCGGCCGTCTCGATGTGACCGGCGAGCGTCGAGGGGACGCCGAAGCGCAGCCGGGACGGTACGCGGGCCGGCTCCGGCCGTCGCCGGCACGCCGCGCCCCGGCGCGCGAGCTCGCACGGTCCCGTGACGGTCAGCCGGGTGGCCGTGCGCAGCGGGAGCACGAGCGTCATCGCGCGGCCCGCGCGGTCCTCTTCCACGACCCGCTCGTTCCCGGCGCGGTCGCGCAGGATCCCGCGCAGGTCGTAGCCGCCGTCGGGCAGCTCGCCGTCGGGGACGCGCGCCGTGGCGCGGCCGGCGTCGTCGACGGTCACGGGCAGCGCGCGCCATTCGCCGCCGCGCGGGCGCAGCTCGACGCGGACCTCGGCCAGCCCGGAGTGGCGGTCCGCCGCGGTCAGCGCCACGCGCCGGGGGTCGGCGGCGTCGGGGACGTCGAACCCCGGCGACTCCGGCGCCACGTCGTCGAGGCGCAGGGGCACGGGCTCGGCGGCCTTGGACTCGCTCTGGTTGCCGGCGGCGTCGCCCAGCCACACCGCGAGGCGCCAGTCTCCGGCCTCGGGCACCGCGACTCCGTCCAGGCGCGGGGGGGCCGACGTGCCCGTGCGGCAGCCGGTGCCGTCAGCCCGGCACAGGCGCCAGTGCACCCGCGCGATCGGCGCGGTCTGGCCCGGCGGGTCCGTCCAGGCGACGTCGAAGGCGTTGGACCGGCGCCAGTCGCCGCCCCCCGCCACGGCGACGCCGCGCGGCGCGAGCGGGGCGTGGTTGTCCACGCGGATCGGGCGCTCCCAGATGGCCGGGTTGCCCGCCGCGTCGTAGGCGACGAGTCTGAGCGAGTGCGTACCGTCGGACAGCGACGCGGTGTCGATCCCCACGCCGGCCGACATGTCGGCGCACGGACGCGGACGCGTGAAGTGGCAGCGGACCCAGTCGGGCCAGCCGTCCTGCGCGAAGTCGTGCACCGCGAAGTTGTCCGCGCGGTCGATCTGCCCGTGCACGACCCGCACGCCAACGTTGTCGCGGTAGTGCGCCCAGGCCATCTCGAAGCCGCGGTGCCAGCCCTCGCCCAGCAGCTCCCCGCCGGTGGGCTCGATCGCGGGCGGGGAGTCGTCGCGCACGGTGACCGCGACGTCCGCGACGTTCTGCCAGGTGCGCATCCCGCCGGTCGCGCACCCGCCCCCGGCGTCGCAGCGCACCCCGAAGCGCATTTTCTCGCGGCCGCGCAGGTCGACCGTCTCCGGCCCCATCCAGTACACGTAGCCGTAGCCGCCCTGCGCGCAGTCGGCGCCCCACCCCCACACGTGCTCGCCGGGGTGGAACGCGTCG
>DATLOP010000113.1:0-7820 GCA_035536255.1 Solirubrobacteraceae bacterium | reverse complement strand
GACGGCGGGCGGCGAGCGCGACGGCGGACGGCTGTCGCGGGCCGAGGTCCTGGAGGCCGTCGACGGGTTCGCCCGCGCGTACTCGACCGAGAGCGTCCCCGCCCTGCGCCGCGTGCTCGCGCCCCACGTGCGGCGGATCGTCCCCGGGGACCGCCAGGACGGGCGTGCGGCCGTGGTGGCCGAGTACCGCCGCCAGTTCGCGGCCAGCGACGTCGTCGCCTACCGCCTGTCCAACCTGGAGGTCACGGCCGGCGAGGCGGGGCGGGCCAGCGGGCGCTACACGGTGACCCGCCGCGGGCGCCCGCCGATCGTCGGCGACACCGTGTTCGGCGTGGTCCGCCGCGCCGGCGAGCCGCGCATCGCGCTGATCGCGGCCGAGCCGCGGACCTAGGCGCCTCAGCAGACCTTCGCCACGAGCACGCTCACCGCGGCCCCGCTGTCCACGGTCGACCCCTCCCCGGGGTCGGTCCCGCAGACCTCGTAGCCCACGGGCAGCAGCTCCTCGATCAGGCCGCCCACGTCGCGCAGGCGCGGGCGCAGCCCCGCGGCGGCCAGGCGCTCGACGGCGCCGTCGGGCGAGTCGCCGCGCACGTCGGGGATCCGCACGGTGAGCCGGCGGACCACCCGCAGCGCCGTCATGGCGGGCGAGCGGTCCTGGGCGGTGGCCCTCACGTCGATCACGTTGCCCCCCGCGTCCAGCGGCACCCGCGCCTCGAAGCGCCCGGCGCTCACCACCACCGGCTCGCCGTCCACCCGGACGCTCGCGCCGGCGGGGGCCACGGTGCCGCGCAGGTCGACCGCCCCGGCGCGGACGATCGCGCCGTCGCCGGGGCCGGTCATGACGACCCGGACGGGAGCGGGCGGACGGTCTCCGGCCGCGTCCCCGCACGCCGCGAGAGCGAGGGCGACCGGGGCCAGGACGCAGGCGAGCGCGGCGCGCATCGGGGCGTCCGAGTATGGCAAGGCGCCTACTCGCGCTCGACGGTCTCGAGGTCGATCAGCCACCGTCCACCTTGTCGCTCGAGGAAGTAGCTCTGCCGCGCGCCGCCGTCGACGGTGAGCTGCACGTCGACCTTGTCCTCGCCCGCGGTGAGGAAGTCGCCCCACACGATCCGCGGCGCGCGGGCGCGGGGGTTGGGCGGGTCCTTGAAGCTGCGCAGGCACGCGGCGTAGGAGTCGCGATAGGTGCGCAGGAAGCGCGTCGTGTACGTCCCGCAGAACGTCTTGGCGTCGCCCCGGGCGAGCGCCGTCAGGTTGGCGCGGACGACCGCACGGGCCGCGCGCCTGGTCTCGGGGTCGCCGCCGCCGCTGTAGACCGAGTCGTCGCTGCAGCCGGCCAGGACGGCGGCCGCGAGGACGCTCAGGATCTTCACTCGCCACATCACAACGAGGGTATATTTTCGCGTCGACGTGACCCCCGCCGCCACTCTCGACGCCCTCCGGTCCCGGTTGAACGGCAAGCTCGTCGCCCCGTCCGATCCCGGCTTCGACGAGGCGCGCCTGGCCTGGAACCTGGCCGCGGACCAGCGCCCCGCCGCGATCGCCTTCCCCGAGAGCGCCGACGACGTCGTGGCCGCGGTGAGCCCGGCGCGCGAGAGCGGCCTGCGCGTCGCGGCCCAGGGCACCGGCCACGGGAGCACGGCCATGGAGTCGCTGGAGGCCACGCTGCTCCTCAAGACGTCGCGGATGCGCGGGCTGGCGATCGACCCGGCCACGCGCCGGGCGCGGGTGGAGCCGGGCGTGCTGTGGGAGGAGCTGTCCCCGGCCGCGGCGCAGCACGGCCTGGCCGGCCTGCAGGGCTCGGCGGGCGACGTCGCGGTGACCGGCTACTCGCTGGGCGGCGGCCTGAGCTGGATGGCGCGCGCCCACGGGTGGGCGGCCAACCGGATCGTCGCCGCCGACGTGGTGACGGCGGACGGGGAGCTCATGCGCGCCGACCGCGAGGACAACCCCGACCTGTTCTGGGCGCTGCGCGGCGGCGGCGGCTCGTTCGGCGTCGTGACCGCGCTGGAGATCGAGCTGGTCCCCGTGGCCGAGCTGTACGCGGGCGTCCTGTTCTGGCCGCAGGAGCGCGCGGCCGAGGTCCTGCCCGCCTGGCGCGACTGGGCGGCGACCGTGCCCGACGAGATGACGTCGCTGGGCCGGCTGCTGAACGTCCCGCCGCTGCCCCAGGTCCCCGAGTTCGTGCGCGGGAAGTCGTTCGTCGTCGTCGAGGCGGCCTTCCTGGGAACCGAGGCGCAGGGCGCCGAGCTGCTGGCCCCGCTGCGGGCGCTGGAGCCGGCGATGGACACGTTCGCGACGATCGCGCCGCCGGCGCTCGTGGCCCTGCACATGGACCCGCCCGAGCCCGTGCCCGGCGAGTCCGACGGCTTCCTGGTCGGCGAGCTGCCCGACGCGGGGATCCAGGCCATCCTCGACGCGACCGGCCCCGGCACGGGCTCGCCGCTGGTCTCCCTCGAGCTGCGCGCCCTGGGCGGCGCCATCGGCCGCCACGACCCCGACGGCGGCGCGGCGAACGCGACCGACGCCCGCTACGCCGAGTTCGCGGTGGGGATGGCCATGACGCCGGAGATGAAGCAGGCCGTGGCCGAGCGTCTGGACGCCGTCCGCGAGGCGGTGGCCGGCTGGGCCACGGGAGGCCACTACATGAACTTCTGCGACCGCGCGACGGACCGCGAGACGATGTTCCCGCCCGAGACGTACACGCGCCTGCGCGAGGTCAAGCGGGCCTACGACCCCGACGACCTCTTCCAGGCCAACCACCCGATCCCGCCCGGATAGCCCCACCCCACTAGGGTGCGCGGCCGTGGACGTCGCGTTCGTCACCGGATTTCCCGGCTTCATCGGCCGGCGCCTCGTGCGGGCGCTCGTGGAGGGCGACGCGGAGGCGCGCGTGGTCGTGCTGGTCGAGGAGCGGATGCGCGAGGCGGCGGTGGAGGTCGCGGCGGGGATCGACCCCGAGCGGGTCGAGGTGCTCGCGGGCGACATCGCGCAGCGCCGGCTCGGGCTCGGGGACTCCGACTGGGAGCGGCTGACCGGCGAGATCACCCATGCCTTCCACCTGGCGGCGATCTACGACCTCGCCGTCCCGCTGGAGGTGGCGCAGCGCGTCAACGTCGACGGCACCGGGAACGTGCTCGAGCTGTGCGCGGCGGCGCAGCGCCTGGAGCGCCTGGCCTACGTGTCCACCGCCTACGTGGCCGGCGACCGCCACGGCGTGGTCTACGAGCACGAGCTGGTCCTCGGCCAGGGGTTCAAGAACCACTACGAATCGACCAAGTTCCAGGCCGAGGTGTGGGTGCGCGAGCGCATGGACGAGGTCCCCACGACGATCCTGCGGCCGGCCATCGTGGTCGGTGATTCTCGCACCGGCGAGACGGAGAAGTTCGACGGCCCGTACTACCTGCTGCGCGCGATCTCGCGCGCCGCCCGCGCCGGGCGCGCCATCGCGCAGTTCGGCGCCTCCGACGCCACGTTCAACGTCGTCCCGGTGGACTACGTCGTCTCCGCCATGACGGCCGTGGCGGCCGCGCCCGGCGCGGCGGGCGAGACGCTGCACCTGGTCGACCCCGAGCCGCTGCCCACGAGCGAGCTGGTCGCCGCGCTCTCGCGGGCCTACGCCGGGCGTCCGCCCCAGGGCCGCGTCCCGCCGCGCCTGGTCAGCGCCTCGCTCGGACTGCGCCCGGTGCGCGACGCGCTGGGCGGGACGCCGCGCGAGTCGATCGTCTACCTCAACCACCCCGTCACCTTCGACACCCGGCGCACCGTCGACCTCCTGGCGCCCCACGGCCTGACGCCGCCGCGCGTCGGCGACTACCTGGGGCCGATGGTCGAGTTCTTCCGCGCCCACGAGGACGATCCCGCGTTCGCGCCCCGCCGTTAGGGGAAGGAGGGGGACATGCCCTCCCCTCCCGGCTCCGGCGCGGTGCGCGCGATCTTCGGCGGCCTGGCCTCGCTGCGCGGGGGCCGGGCGCTGCATCCCAACGGCGTCGTGGTGCGCGGGACGTTCCGCGCGACGGGCCCCGGGGGCGGGGCCGAGCTGCTGGCGCCGGGCGTGGAGCGCGCCGTGGACGTCCGGTTCTCGCGGGGGGCCGGCGTGCCGGACCCGCTGCCCGACGTCCGCGGCTGCGCGATCCGCGTGGTCGACGCCTACGGCCCCGGCCGCCACCAGGACTTCCCGCTGGCCAGCTCGTTCTCCCGCCCGGCCGGGCGCCACGCGCTGGTCCCCGGCATGGACTTCTTCCGGGCGTTCTACTCCAGCGTGCTGCCCTACCGGATCGCCGGCGAGACGCGTCTGGTCGCCGCCACCCTGGACGGCGGGGCGGGGGAGGGCCCGGGCACGGCCGGGATCGCGGCGGCCGCCCGGGCGGGCCGGCTGCGCGTGCGGCTGGCCACGGCCACCCCGCGGGGACCCTGGGAGGAGGTGGCCACGCTGGAGCTCGACGCGGTGGCGCCGCCGGCCGACGCCCGCGCGCTGCGCTTCAACCCGTGGAACAGCGGGGGCGGCATCCGCCCGGCCGGCTGGCTGATGGCGCTGCGCGACCCCGCCTACCGCGGCAGCCAGGCCGCGGTCCCGGACGCCGGCTAGGAGCGGCGGGCCAGGCGCACGGGCACGCCGTTCTTCGGCACGAGCGTGATGGCGCGGCGCTGGACCTTCTCGAGCGGCCCGACCGGAGTCAGCTCGCAGCGCTCGAGCACGCGCCGGACGACCACGCGCATCTCCATCAGCGCGAAGCTGGCGCCCAGGCAGCGCCGGGTGCCGCCGCCGAAGGGGATCCAGGTGTAGGTGTCGGGCGCGTCGGGCCCGAGGAAGCGCTCGGGCCGGAACTCCGCGGGCTGGGGATAGCGGTCGGCGCGGCGGTGGATCGTGGTGATCGACGGGTTGATCTCCACCCCCGGCGGGATCGTGTAGCCGTTCAGCGCGAACGGCTCGCCGCGCACCACGCGCCCCACCCCGGGAATGACGGGACGGATGCGCAGGGTCTCCTTGACCACGGCGTCGAGGTACTCGTCGTCGCCGAGGTCCTCGCGCAGGCGCGTGAGGACGTGTGGCGTGTGCAGGAGCAGGTCGAAGGCCCAGGCCAGGCCGGTCGCCGTCGTCTCGTGGCCGGCGACGAGCAGGGTGACGAGCTCGTCGCGGACCTCCTGGTCGGTCAGCGCCTCGCCGTCCTCGTCGCGCGCCAGCAGCAGGGCCGAGAAGACGTCGTCGCGATCCTCGAGGTCGGGCTGCTCGCGGCGGTCGGCGATCTCGGCGAACAGCAGCTCGTCGACGCGGCGGCGCTCGACCTCGAAGCGCTCCGTCGCCCCGCGGTTGGGCCCGAACCGGCCCGCGGTGAGCATCATCAGCAGGATGCTGAAGGGACGCCCGATCGGGTCCAGCATCTCGCGGATGCGCTCGCGCAGCTCGTCCTCGCGCGGGCCGGCCTCCATGCCGAAGACGGCGCGCATGATCACCTCGAGCGTCAGCGCCTGCATGCTGGGATGCAGCGGGAACTCGCCGGTGGCGGGCCAGGAGTCGATGGCCCGGTCGGCGGCGGCGCGGACGGTGTCCTCGTAGGCCTGCATCCGGCGCCCGTGGAACGGCGGCAGCAGCAGGCGACGGTGGCGCAGGTGCTCGGCGCCGTCGAGCAGCAGGACCGAGCGCTGGCCCAGGATCGGGCCCAGCAGCGCGTTCGCCTCGCCGGCGCGCAGCTGCTCGTTGCCGCCCTGGAAGAGCTGCTTGACCAGCTCGGGCTCGAACAGCATCACGAACTTCGAGTCGAAGGCGGTGCCGAACGTCACGGCGTCGCCGTAGCGCTTGCGGCACGCGTCGAAGAACGTGCGCGGGAAGAAGAGGAACGCCGCCGTCTGGACCGCCCGCGGGAGCGGCGGGCCGGGCGGCATGCCGGTGCGCGTGTCCGGCTCGGAGATCAGCGCCATGGACTGGATCATGGCGCAACGCCGCGCCGGGCGGCGTCAGCGGCGCCGCAGGACCGGGACGAAGCGGCTGCCCGCGCGCAGGCCTTCCTTGGTCGCGCCCACGCGGTAGCGCGCGGCGGGCAGCCGGCGCCACATCGTCACCCAGCCGGCCCGGTTGGAGACGACGCGGCGGCGGACGAAGCGCACGAGCGCCCCGGCGACCGGGCGCCGGCGGCCGGCCAGCAGCACCGTGGTGCGGAAGCGGAAGCGGGTCATGCGCCCGGCGCGGGCGCGGCTGGGGTAGGCGGCCACCTGGATGCGCGCGGGACGCCGGCGCGCACCCACGGGGCCCGCGGGGCGGGGCGATCCGATCGTCCCCGGCTTCGGGACGAAGTGCAGCAGCGCGCTGTTGGACGGCGGCGCCTCGGTGGGGAGGTTGCGCGTGTTGTACGGCGCGATGATCCAGTGCAGGTCGCCGCCGAGCCCGGCGAAGAAGTCGATGCCCTCGGACTCGCCGATCACCACGCGCTCGATCTCCAGGCGCCGCGCGCCGGTGTCGAGGTCCATCGACCACACCTGGAAGGCCACGGGGTTGTCCTGGCCCGCCATGTACAGGCGCCCGTCGCGGAAGGCGGCGCCGGTGACGCCGCTGGGCGGGCGGGCGTTGGGGATCCGGCGGACCGCCTTGATCGGCGGCGCCGCCGGATGGGCGTTGGACGGGCGGATGTCGTCGGCGCGGTAGGCCAGCAGGTCGTTGCCGACGCCGGTCCACAGCAGCTGGCGGTCGGGCGACAGCGCGACCCACATGACCTTGGGGATCTCGGCCGGGTCGAGCTTGACGTAGTAGCGCCACTGGAGGGTCCGCGGGTCGGCCACGGCGATCGAGCCGGTCCGGCACGTGTTGTTCGGGTCGCTCTGTCCGGGCGCGGCCTGCGGGTAGTAGCACTCCATCGGCAGCAGGACGCGGCCGCCCTCGCGGGCGTCGTAGGCGATGTCGCCGATGTGGTTGTAGCGCTCGGCGACCGTGACCTGGGGCGGGATGACGTTGTTGGCCCGGCCGGTCTCGCGCAGCTCGGAGTCCGTGCGGTAGAGCCCGACGTGGATGCCCGCGAAGAAGAGGTTCGGCCGGACGGGACCGTCGCCGGCGACGCCCTGGTAGTACTCGACCGGGACGGTCGAGCGCCCGGTCAGCGTCCAGCGGCCGGGGTCGGCGGCGTGGGCGGCCGGCGCGGCCAGCGCGCCCGCCGCGAGCGCCAGGCCGACAGCCCACCGGATTCCCCCACGTAGCAACATCTCCTGACCGTTGTAGCAGCGTCCGCGCGCGAACCGCGCCGGTCTGGGCGGTGCGATCCGGTCTGGGCGGCGCGATCAGGCGCCGCGCGTCGCGCGCAGGTCGCGGCGGTCGCGCTCGGGGTCGCGGCGCAGGGCGCGCTTGCCGGCGGCGCGCAGGGCGAAGCGCAGCGTCTCGGCGCGCCGGGCGTTTCGCGCGGCCCGGTCTCCGTACGCGCGCCGGACGGCCGCCCTGCGGGTGCGCGCCTTCAGCGCCGCCTGCTCCTCGGCGTCGTAGCGGCGTGCCGTCGAGGCGCCGCCGTGGTGCACGACGCGGGCCACGTCCGGGCAGAACCACGACTCGACGCCGGCCTGCGCGGCCCGCAGGCCGAGGTCCATGTCCTCCCCGTAGAGCTCGATGCGCTCGTCGAACGGGCCGAGGGCCAGGAGCGTGTCGCGCGGCGCGGCCAGGCACGCGCCGGTGAGCCAGCTCACCCGGACGCTGCGCTCCAGCCGCCACGGCTCGGTGCGCGCCGCCACGGCCCGCGGCGCCAGCGCCCCGGGGACCGCCGCGCCGACCCACGGCCACGCGCCGACCGGTGGGCCCTCGGCGCTGGGCTGGACGCTCCCGTCTGTCTCCAGCAGCCGCGGGC
>DATLOP010000112.1:0-6684 GCA_035536255.1 Solirubrobacteraceae bacterium | reverse complement strand
GGGAAGCGCTTGTCGTCGTCGGCGAGCCCCGGTACGTCGACCTGGATCTCCAGCTTGCGGTCCACGATCTCGTCCTGATCGACGTCGAAGGTGATGTTGACCAGGGGGTTGGTAACGCATCCGGGACAGTCGCCCGGGTCGTTGGGCTGGAAGAAGAACTGCTTTCTGACCGGCTCGCCGTCGGCCAGCAGGTTGACGACGAACGAGCCGGGGATGTTGATCCGGTTGATGTCCTTGACCCGGACCGATACCGGCGTCGAGCTCTTGATCGCGAAGCTGCGTAGCGCGTCGATGCTCCCGACCCGGTTCTCCAACACTAGTCCCCCTTCCGCCGGATCCTCATATGCGATCCCAAAGTCGATCGTCTGGTCTGACGTCGGGTTGTCTTCCCACGGCTTCATGACGTTCAACGGAGGCGCGAACCACATCTGGTGGTTGGGCGTCATGGTGGCCAGGAAGGGCGTCAGCGTCGTCGCTTGGACGTCCCGCTGCCACTTCAGCCACAGGCGGTCGAGATTGCAGTGGAAGAACCAGAACACCGGATCGTAGGCGGCGACCTCCTGAACGCGCATCGTCGGGCCGATCGAGCCGTGACCGCTGTCGTGCGCCTGTATCGAGTAGCGCTGGTAGCCGTTGCCGCCGGACTCTCCCCACTTCGACTGCACGACCGACCGGGCGAGGTCCGCGTTGACCCCGTAGTCCGCGAAATTCGACGCGATCTGCTCAGGCGTGAAGCGGCTCGTCTGATAGCCGTCCGGGATGCCGGGGACCGCGACCGGTAGCGTGTAGCTGTCCAACGGCGGCTGTTGCAGCACCTCGGGCAGGGGCGTCGTGAGGTCCCAGTAGGGCAGCGTCACGTTCTCGCAGTCCGGCACGGTTCGCAGCTGGTCCTCGAACACCCTCAGGTAGGCCCGGTGCCACGGGGCGTAGCGGTCCTCGTGGTGCAGGCAGTAGATCGGCGGCGGCCGGCCGTGGATGCCGGCGAGGACGAGGTAGCCGTTCGGATCCGTGGGGTCGCGGTCCATGAGCCCCTGGAAGGCGGTCGTGAGCAGGGCGAGCTCGTCGGTCCCGAGGTCCGCGATGTTCCTGCGCACCCGGTCCGGCGGCGGGCCCTCGACCGGCGTCCCGGTGCCGGATGTGCCCGCTCCCTCCGGGTACTTGGTGTTGATCCAGTTCAGGAAGGTCTGCCAGCGGTTCTGAGTCCACTTGCCGGTCTCGTCCGGAGGCATGTAGGCGTTCGGCGGCGCGGTCACAGCAAGGACGCGCGTGGCGTTCGCCTTGAGGTCCTCGTAGGACCCGATGGGGATCCCCCGGTCTCCCATGTGCTGCACGTCCTCCGGCCTGAAGAAGTGCCGGATGTCGGCCATGTACGTGGGGTTGCCGACTACCGGATCGTCAGCCATGCGCGCAACCGTCTTCGATTGCGCAAGACCTGTCAAGCGATTTGGTTCGACGTAGGGCTGCGGGCGGTTGTTTCCTCGTCTGCTTGAGGTCAGAGGTGGCGCTCATGCAATGCGGCGATCCTCCGCCGTACGTCAGGGTTCAAATACCGTCTCGCCCAGCCCGTTTCGACGCCCGCCGCCGGGCTGCCTTGACTCCCCGGGCTCTACGCTTCGCCCGTGTCAGACGAGCTGACGGCACGGGACCTCTCGCGGGTCACGCGTGGGCGAACCGTTTTGACGAAGTGGTATCGCTATGCCCTGTCAACCGAGGATGGTTTGGAAGGCGAACCCTCCACGCCGATCTGTCCTGCGGTGCAGAGGCTTGCGGAAGCACGCGAGCTGATCGTCCTGGGGCACCACGGTCCAGCCATGGTTACCGCCCAAGCGCTGTCGGACGCCTACTTTGGCGAGGCCATGTCCTCGTTGTTCGCTGACCACGAGATGGGCCGGGTCGGCGAAGCGATATCTAGTGCCCTTCGTGGCTACTCGCTTGGTCGAAACGAGCACATCGGCATCTATGACGCGCTGACCGGGGAACAGCTCCGAGAGACTCCGTTCTGGAGTCATTACCGACGAGGGCGTACTCGTCGGGACCGATGGACGCACGGGCTACAGGACGTGAGCGCGGACAGCGCCGACTTCGTGATCGCCGTCGCGGACCTCATCGAGCACGTCGAGCAGGTACTGGAACGGCTCGGAGCCCAGGTCCCGCCTACGGAGCTGGGCGCCTTCGAACAGGTGGAGGGCGGATGGGCGATGGACATCCGTCGTCGACGAGACCAGGGCTCATAGGCGGGAGGTGTCAATGGCGTGATCCGCCGCCTGCGTTGTCGCGATTGAACTACGGGAGCCGTTCATGGAGGCCAGCGATCCGCCGCCGGACCTCGGGGTTCAAAATACCGTCTCGCCCAGCCCGCTCAGGTTGAAGAGGTGGTACGTCTCGTGCCACCGCCTCAGTCGTGCGGGTGCGCGGCGGCCTGCCCGGCGGCCGAGGTCGATACGTGCACGACGTCGAGGTGACCGAGCGTCCTCCCGCTCCATCTTGGCCTTGCTGGTTGCTGGCGAGCGCGTGTACGTCGAGACGAGCCCGCGAACGCCTCGCCTGCCTGTACCCGGCCGCCAGCCTCCACGCGCGTTGACGGCCAGTCCGCCAACGAGCACGAAGCGGACGTTCGCGGTGACCAGGCGGCGGAGCAGCTCGTCGAATGCGGCGTCCGTCACCGGTGACGCGCGGTGCCGACGAACCGCAGAAGCGCGTGGCTCAGGGCGATGCCCTCGGCGAGGTTCGCCGCCATGGGCCGCATCGCGTCGCGACGCAGGCGCTGCACTCTGACCGGGTCAAGCGCGATCTTCGTGGACTTCCGCTGCTTGATCACTGGTGAGGATGGTACGCGGAGCGGACGCTCAGCCGTCCCCGACGCCCACGCGGTCGCCGGCGGCCAGGGGGCCGGGGGCGGCGACGTTGGCCAGGGCGCCGGCGCAGGCGAAGACGCCGGCGTCGGCCAGCGAGTGGCGGTTGCGCTCGGCGAGCGTGCGCAGGATCAGGGGGTCGCGCGGGAGGTCGGGCTGGGGGAGGGTGGTCATGACGCAGCGGGGCATGGGCGCCAGGACGGACGCGCGGGCCGACTCGCCGAGCTCCAGGACGCGGCCCACCCAGCCGTTCTCGGCGAAGTCCTCGGCCGGCGGGTCGTCGAGCGCCACCACGACGTTGGGCCGGAAGCGGCGGACGTCCCACTGGCCGTCCGGGTGGGCGGCGGACAGGCTGTCCAGCGTCGCGGTGGCCAGGACGTGCAGCGTCGAAGTGTCGAAGAAGGTGCCGGGCGGGGCGAACATCCCCACCGGGGACTCGGTCAGCCGCTCGGGCTCGGGGACCTCCAGGCCGGCGGCGTCGGCGGCGCGCAGGTCGAAGGTGGCCCCTTCGGGCGCGCGGCTCTCCATGGTCACCGGCCGGCCCAGGGCCTCGGACAGCCGGGCGTCGCGGTCGGGGTCGTCGGAGCGGACCTCGCCGCCGTCTGGGAGCGTGATCTGCACGGGCGCGGCCGAGCCGTCGGCCGGCGGCTCCTCGACGTAGGCGGCCGAGCACTCGAGCATGGCCCCCCACAGCTTCGGGCGCTTGGCGCTGACCACCTTGCCGGTCTCGGCGTCGACCACGGCCCACCCGCGGTCGCCCGCCAGGCCGCGCTCGCCGGCGTCCACGCGCGGACAGCGCTCGCCCAGCATCGACTTGACCGGGTAGCGCCACAGCTCGGCGATCGATCCCACACCGTCCGTCACGCGGGCCATCGTATGCGCCCGCTACGGTGCCGGGCAACCCATGGCCGAGTCCAAGAAGGAGCGCATCGACCGCGAGCTGATCGAGCTGCTCAACGAGCTGCGCGTGGCGCTTCCCGGGGTGCAGGTGCTGTTCGCGTTCCTGCTCGTGGTGCCGTTCCAGCAGCGCTTCACGACGGTGACGGGGTTCCAGAAGACGGCGTACTTCGTCGGCCTGCTGTGCTCGGCCGCGGCGACGATCCTGCTCATCGCGCCGTCGGCCAACCACCGGATCCTGTTCCGGGCGCGCGAGAAGGCGCAGATCCTCAAGCTGGCCAACGTGCTGACCATCGCCGGCCTGGCCTTCCTCGCCGCGGCCGTCGTGTGCGTCGTCGTGCTGATCACCGACTACCTCTACGGGACCGAGACCACGGTGGTGGTCGGCGCGCTCACCGGCCTGGGCTTCGCCTTCCTGTGGTACCTGGTGCCGCTCCAGCGGCGCCTGCGCGGGGGCGCCGCCGCGGAGGACGAGCTCTAGACGGCGACGGAGTCGTCGAACCCGTCGAGGGTCGTCGCCAGGACGATGTGCTGGCGCGAGACGGTGACGAACTCGTGCTGAACGGCCTCGCCCGGGCGGCCGGACGTGTCCAGCGCCTGCATGCTCACGTCGGTGAGCGAGATGAAGTCGCGGTCCGAGGAGTTCAGGAAGTCCGACAGGCGGCTGCGGTAGCCGTCGCGGGGGAGGACGAGCGTCCCGACGATCCGGTAGCGCGGGGTCTCCACGAGGATCCGGAGCGGCCGGCTGTTCATCGCGGCGAGACTATCGGTGGCGGCCATCCTTCCTCGTCTCGGCGGTGTGGAGCCGGAACTTGAGCGATTGGGACGAATTACCCTCGCCGAATGCGCCGTTGCGTCCTCCTCGTCCTCCTCGCGCTCGCCGGTGCCGCGCCCGCCCGCGCGGCCGACCTCCCGCTCGGCCCGGCGTCCCTGGACGAGCGGCGCGTCACCATCGCGGTCGCGCCCGGCGTCGCCTGGACGCGGATCGTGCGCGCCGGCGGGCCCTGGCGCGTGCACGCGGTGACGATCGACCGCGAGGTGATCTCGGGCCGGGTGACGGCGGTCCTGTCGGGCGATCGCACCCACGGGGTGCAGCGGACGAGCACCATGGCGCGCGCCCATCGCGCGCCCGTCGCGGTCAACGGCGGGTTCTCCAACGTCACGGGGGAGCCGGTGGGCGCGCTGGCGCTGGGCGGCGAGCTGGTCAGCGAGCCGCTGAACGGCCGCTCGTCCCTGCTGCTGGCGCCCGCGGCCTCGCAGCGGCCCCGGATCGCCGCGCTGCGCTGGGCCGGCTCGGTGCAGGTGGGCGGGCGCGCGCGACTGCTCGACGGGGTGGACCGGACCCGGGGGCGCATCCCGGCGTGCGGGGGCGTGGGCGGCGACTCGCCGCTCGAGGTCCCGAACGCGTTCGTCACCTGCCGAGACGCCAGCGAGCTCGTGCTGCTCACGCCCCGCTTCGGGGCGCGAACCGGCACGCCGGCCGACGGCTGGGAGGCGGTGGTCGTGGGGGGCGTGGTGCGCTCGGCGCGCCGGGGCGGGAACACGCCGATCCCCGCGGAGGGGTTCGTGCTCTCGGGCAGCGGCGATGCCGCGAGCCTGCTGCGCGAGGCGGCGCGGCCCGGGACGCCGGTGACGGCGCGGCCCTGGTTGCGCGCGGGCCGGGAGCGG
Source organism: Solirubrobacteraceae bacterium (assembly GCA_035536255.1). GTDB lineage: Bacteria > Actinomycetota > Thermoleophilia > Solirubrobacterales > Solirubrobacteraceae > AC-38. The sequence goes on along the minus strand of DATLOP010000112.1, from coordinate 1,267 downwards.
CTGGACCCGGCGGACTTCGAGGCGATCTCCAGCGGCGGCCCGCGGCTCGTCCGCGACGGGCGGGTCTCGATCCCGTGGCGCGCCGAGGGGATCGCCCGCGCGGAGATGGTGACGCGGGCCCCGCGCACCCTGGCCGGCGTCACGGCCGCCGGGCGCCTGCTGCTGGTCGTCGCCGACGGCCGGCGGCCCGGCTGGAGCGCCGGGCTGACCCTGCCCGAGTCCGCGCGCGTCATGCGTGCCCTCGGCGCGCGCGACGCGCTGAGCCTCGACGGCGGCGGCTCCACGACGCTGGTGGTGAACGGCCGGGTCGTCAACCGGCCCAGCGACGGCCGCGAGCGCGCGATCAGCGACGCGCTCCTCGTCGCGCCGTAGCCCGCGCCGCGAAGCCGGCCGCTCGTGGAGCCGGCTGCTCGCGAAGCCGGCCGCTCGCGCAGCGGCCTCTCGCGGCCGGAGGGCGTCCGCCCGGGTCGCTCCGGCTCAAGGCTGCGCCGCTGGGGGCCGAAGGCGGGGGCATGGCGATCACTGGTTTTCGATGCCGGGCGCTCTCCGCTGCCCTCGCGGCGGCTTCGCTCGCTGCGGCCGGCGCCGCGCCCGCCCAGGCGGGCGTGGCCGAGCGCGTCGTCGCGGCGGCGCGCGGCGAGCTCGCGCGCAACGTGCACGAGATGCCGGACGGGTCCAACGAGGCGCCGCGGATCGCGCGCTACCGAAACGCCGTTCGCTGGGCGGCCGGGCCGGCCGCGTGGTGCGGCTACTTCGTCTCGTTCGCGGCGCGCCAGGCCGGCGTGCCCGTGGGCGACGGCGGACGGGGGATCGGCCTGGTCAGCGAGTTCCGGACCTGGGCGCAGCGCACCGGGCGCTGGCGCACCAGCCCGCACCCCGGCTACGCCGTCGTGTTCCGCCACGCGCACGTCGGGGTCGTCGAGCGCGTCACCGGCTCCTCGGTCGTGACGATCGAGGGCAACCACGCCAACCGCGTGGCCCGCGTGTGGCGCTCGCGCGGGGAGATCCGCGGCTACGTCCGCTTCAGCGCGCCGACCGCCGGCGAGCTCGGCGACGAGGAGCCCTGGTCGCCCAGCCCCTTCCGCTGGCGCGGCTGACCCCGGGCACAGATCGAGCGGGCGAGGCCCGCTCGAAGCTGTGGTCGCGCTCCCCCTGACTGCTACGGGGCCCCAGGACTTATTTCAAGTGTCGTGCCTGGGGGCTTGACACTCCCGGCCCGCGAACGGACCGAGTAGGGAGCGGCCGCCGCCAAGCCTACAGCCGGTGG
>DATLOP010000111.1:0-9790 GCA_035536255.1 Solirubrobacteraceae bacterium | reverse complement strand
GGATGTTCCCCGGGCGCCGGGGCGCCGGCCGGATCTTCTTCAACCAGGTCCGCATGTCGGGCGTCGTGCCGCAGGTGTGCGTGCTGTTCGGGCCCAGCGCGGCCGGCGGCGCCTACATCCCCGCCTTCTGCGACATCGTGATCATGCGCGAGGGCAACTCCTCGATGTACCTGGGCTCGCCCCGCATGGCCGAGATGGTCATCGGCGAGAAGGTGACGCTGGAGGAGATGGGCGGCGCGAAGATGCACACGGGCGTCTCGGGCTGCGGGCACGTCCTGGCCAAGTCCGACGAGGAGGGCATCGACGCCGCCCGGCGCTACCTGGGCTACTTCCCCTCGCACTGGGAGTGGGCGGCGCCGTTCGCGCGCCCCGCCGACCCGGCCTCGGACACGCCGATCCGCGAGATCGTCCCGGCCGACGAGAACAAGCCGTTCGACATGCGCGCCCTGCTGGACTCGCTGCTGGACGCCGACACGTTCTTCGAGGTCCACGCGCGCTGGGCCCGCGAGCTGATCGTGGGTTACGGGCGCCTCAACGGGAGGCCCATAGGGGTCGTAGCCAACCAGCCCAAGTTCAAGGGCGGCGTGCTGTTCGTGGACTCCGCCGACAAGGCGGCGCGGTTCATCCAGACGTGCAACGCCTTCGGCGTCCCGCTGCTGTTCCTGGCCGACGTGCCCGGCTTCATGATCGGCACCGCGGTCGAGCGCCAGGGGATCATCCGCCACGGGGCGAAGATGATCAGCGCGGTGTCCGAGGCCACCGTGCCCAAGATCTCGGTCGTCGTGCGCAAGGCCTACGGCGCCGGGCTGTACGCGATGGCCGGGCCGGCCTACGACCCCGACTGCTGCCTGGCGCTGCCCACGGCGTCGATCGCGGTGATGGGGCCCGAGGCCGCGATCAACGCGGTCTTCTACAACCAGCTCCAGGGCATCGACGACCCGGACGCGCGCGCGGCCAAGGTGGAGGAGCTGCGCCGCGAGTACGCGGAGGACATCGACATCCTGCACCTGGCCTCAGAGCTCGTCGTCGACGCGGTCGTCCAGCCCGAGGACCTGCGCGACGAGCTGGTCCGCCGCTACGCGATCTACGCCGGCAAGCGCCGCGACTGGCCGGGCAAGAGAAATCCCGTGACCCCGGCCTGAGGGGGGATACTCGCGCCGCTGTGGCGCTGCTGCTGATCCTCCTGCTCCTCGCCGCCCCCGCCGCGGCGCGGGTCGTGCACACCGACCGCCCGCCGACGACGCCGGCGCCGGCGCCCCGGCCCGGCGACGACCGAGCGTCGCCCGCAATCGATCTGACCGGCCTCGCGTCGACATGGTGCGGGACGCCGCGCACGGTGGACGAGTACCGCTCCAACCCGACCAACCTGCCGCACGTGAAGGTCGTCTACGCGCATCCCTCCGACGTCCCCGACCGGTTCGCGGCCTATGCCGACCTCATCCAGCGCTCCGTGCGCGCGGCCAGCCAGGCCGTGGTGGACGCGAGCACACGGAGGCGGGCGCTGCGCTTCGACGTCGGGACGGCGTGCGGGACCTCCCGCCTGGACGTCCTCGTCGTCCACCTCCCGCGCCCACGCGCCTACTACGCCGCGGACGACCCCGAGCGCCCCACGACGCGCCTGGGCGCGGACGTCCGCCGCCTCCTCCGCGCGCCCGGCGACCTGACGCGAAACCTCCTCCTCTTCGCCGACTCGATGCGCGTGCCGAACGGGCCCGGCGGCTGGGCCGAGAGCGACTCCGACCCGCGCGCCGGGCCGACGAACGACACGAACTTCGGCAACACGGCGGCCGGGATCTACGGCATCGGCGCTTCCAGCTTCGTGGAGAACGAGCCCTACCTGGTCCAGGCGATCCTCCACGAGCTCATGCACCTGATGGGGGCCGTCCCGCCGGGCGCCCCGAACGCCACCGCGGGAACCCACTGCCGCGACGAGTGGGACGTCATGTGCTACGCGGACGCACCCGGGGTCACGCTGGACTTCCGCTGTCCCGGCGACTACTACACGCTGCGCCTGGACTGCGGGGGCGACGACTACTTCCACCCGGCGCCGCCGCCCAACTCGCCCCTGCGCCGGCGCTGGAACGCCTTCTCCTCGTACTTCCTCTGCGCCGCGGGGACGTGCCACCGGCCGGTGGCGGTCGGGCGGCTGCGCGCGTCCGCGACGCGGGCGGCGCTGACCGTCCGCTACCGGGTGCCCCAGTCGCTGCCGGTCTCCTACGCGCTGGAGCGCCGCACCGCCCGCGGGCGCTGGGTCCGCCTGGGCAGCCGCTTCAATCACGAGGCCGTGGCGGGCGAGAACGTCGCGCGCGCGCGCCGCCGGCTGGTCCCGGGCCGCCACCGCGTCCGCGCGATCACCGGCGAGGAGGGGGCGGGGCAGCCCCGTCCCGCCGTGGCCGAGTTCACGGTCCGCTAGGCGCCCGTAGAATCGCCGCCGTGGCGACGGCGGCGCGTGGCGAGCTGCTCTGGAGCCCCTCCGAGGAGTGGGGCGAGCGCTCGACCCTGACGCGCTACACGCGCTGGCTGGAGGAGCGCGAGGGGCGCGGCTTTGCGGACTATGAGTCCCTGTGGCGCTGGTCGGTCGAGGAGCTGGAGGCGTTCTGGGCCTCGATCTGGGACTTCTGCGGGGTGCGCGCGGCGGCGCCGTACGAGCGGGTGCTGGGGTCGCGCGAGATGCCCGGGGCGCAGTGGTTCCCCGGGGCACGCCTGAACTACGCCGAGCACGTCTTCGCCCACGCGCGCGGCGGCGAGCCCGCGATGGTCGCCCGGTCGGAGACCCGCGACGACGTCACGGTGACCTGGGACGAGCTGCGCGCGCAGGTGTCGCGCGCGGCGGCCGGGCTGCGGGCGCTGGGGGTGGAACCCGGCGACCGGGTGGTGGCCTACCTGCCCAACGTCCCCGAGACCGTCGTGGCCTTCCTCGCCGTGGCCTCGCTGGGCGCGACGTGGTCGAGCGCCGCGCCCGAGTTCGGGGCGCGCAGCGTGATCGACCGCTTCGCCCAGATCGAGCCCAAGGTCCTGCTCGCGGTGGACGGCTACCGCTACGGCGGCAAGGACTTCGACCGCCTGGGGACGGTGGCGGCGCTGCAGGCCGAGATGCCGACGCTGGAGCGCACGGTCGTCCTGCCCTACCTCGACGCGGGGCTCAGCGACGAGCGCGGCGACCTGGCCGGCCTGCGCGACGCGATGACCTGGGACCAGCTGCTGGCCTTCGACGACGAGCTGCGCTTCGAGCCCGTGCCGTTCGACCATCCGCTGTGGGTCCTGTACTCCAGCGGGACGACCGGGCTGCCCAAGGCGATCGTGCAGGGCCACGGCGGGATCCTGCTAGAGCAGCTCAAGAAGGGGTTCCTGCACCTCGACGTGGGTCACCAGGACCGCATGTTCTGGTTCACGACGACCGGCTGGATGATGTGGAACTTCCTCGTGGGCACGCTGCTCACCGGGGCGACGATCGTGCTGTACGACGGCAGCCCGGGCCACCCCGACATGGACGTCCTGTGGCGCTTCGCCCAGGACGCCGGGGTCACCTGCTTCGGCACCGGCGCCAGCTACGTCGCGGGGTGCATGAAGGCCGGCGTGCACCCGGGCCGCGACTTCGACCTCTCGGCGCTGCGCTCGGTCGGCTCGACCGGCTCGCCGCTGGCGCCGGAGGGCTTCGCCTGGATCTACGAGGAGGTCCGCGACGACGTGTGGCTGTTCTCGACCAGCGGCGGGACCGACGTGTGCACGGCGTTCGTGGGCGGCGTCCCCACGCTGCCCGTGTACCGCGGCGAGCTGCAGGCGCGGGCGCTGGGCTGCGCCGTGGAGGCGTGGGACGAGTCCGGCGCGGCGGTGGTCGACCAGGTCGGCGAGCTGGTCATCAAGGAGCCCATGCCCTCGATGCCGCTGTTCTTCTGGAACGACGCGGACGGCGAGCGCTACCGCTCCTCCTACTTCGACATGTGGCCGGGCGTGTGGCGCCACGGCGACTGGATCGAGATCACGTCGCGCGGGACCGCGGTGATCTACGGGCGCTCGGACTCCACGATCAACCGCCAGGGGGTGCGGATGGGGACGAGCGAGATCTACCGCGCCGTGCTGGCGCTGGACGAGGTGGTCGACGCGCTGGTGGTCGACGTGCCGCGGCCCGGGACCGAGGGCTGGATGCCGCTGTTCGTCGTGCTGCGCGAGGGCGTGGAGCTCGACGACGACCTGCGCGGGCGGATTCGCGCGCGCGTGCGCGAGGACTGCTCCCCGCGCCACGTGCCCAACGAGGTCTACGCGATCGCCGAGGTGCCGCGGACGCTGAGCGGCAAGGTCCTGGAGATCCCGGTCAAGAAGATCCTCACGGGCACCGACCCCGAGCGCGCCGCGAGCCGCGAGTCGCTGGCCAACCCGGCGGCGCTGGACTGGTTCGTCGAGCTGGCCAAGACGCTGTAGCCGGGTCGGGAGTCCCCGGTGGGCTCTACACCCGCTCGGCGAGGTCTTCGTCGAGCGCCCGCACGAGGGCCAGGGCGAAGGCGAGCGCGTCGCGCATCGCGGCCGGCTCCACGCGGTCGGCGGTGTCGCGGGCGGTGTTCGCGTCGGGCGGCCAGGCCTCGTCGGTCAGGCAGCCCACGGCGATAGCCGGCCAGCCGGCGCGGCGGGCGCGCCAGGCTCCGGTGGCGCCGCGGCCGCGGTGCGGGCGCGCGCCGTGGTCTTCCGCGATCTCCGCGGCCAGGCCGGCCATCGTCGGGTGCAGGCGCTGCGGGACCACCGGGCCGTCGGCCGTCCACCAGCGCGGCCGGCCGCGCCCGCACGCCGCGACGTGCAGCACCGCCGTGGCCTCGGGGCGCCAGCGGCGCCGGCGGGCGCGCACGAACTCGCGCATCCCCAGCGACGGGCCCTGGCCCGCGCCGGCCAGGACGAGCTCGACGCCGAGGTGGCGCGGCGGGTCGCGGTCCAGCGCACCGGCCAGGGCGATGGCCACGGCGGCGCCGCTGGCCGGGTCGCCGGCGCCCGGCGCCGTGCGCGACAGCGCCGTGTCGACGGCGAGCGCCAGCGCGGCCATCAGCCCGACCGTGGGGACCAGCTGGACGGCGCCCACCCACGTCCCCTCGACCCCGGCCAGGCGCAGCCCGGCCAGGCCGGCCACCGCGGCCAGCGCCGCGGCGAGGAACGTCCCCGTGCCGGGGAGGCGGCCTCCGGTCAGCTGGCGCACGCGCGCCACGGCGCGGCGCACCGTCTCGCGGCGCAGCAGTCCTCCGCGACCCGCGTCGTAGGCGGCGGTGATGACCAGCCGGACGATCCGCTGGCGCCCCGAGCGCGTGGCCGCGGTGGGCGGCGAGACGAGGTTCTGCGTGGCCCGCGCCGGGGTCAGCCGGCGCCCCAGGTGGACGACTCCGAGGCCGTCGAGGACCCACGAGACCAGTGCGGCCAGCGCCAGCCCGAGGCCGACCGCGGGCCGGGTGACCGCGACGACGCTCCCGGCCACGCCGACCGCGGCGTGCAGCGCCACGACGAGCGCGTGGGCCGGGCGCACCCACACGGTCTCCACGTCGGACTCGCGGTCCAGGTCCTCGCGCAGCACGGCGGCCAGCCAGCGGGCGGCCCGGCGCTCGGCGTCGGTGCCCGGGCCGCGCGGAGCGAGCCGTGCGAGCCCGGTGACGACGGCCTGGGGATCGATGCCCTGGGGAGCCATGGGGTGGGTAGTCTGCCCGCCCGTGCCCGACGACGCGCTCGCCTTCGCTCCGATCGCCCGCCAGGCCGAGCTGATCCGGGCCGGCGAGGTGTCGTCGCGCGAGCTGGTCGACCTGTATCTGGAGCGCATCGAGCGCCTGAACCCGCGGCTCAACGCGTGGCGCGCCGTGTACGGCGAGCGCGCCCGGGCCGAGGCCGACCAGGCGGCGGCGCGCCTGAAGGGAGGCGACGAGCGCCCGCTGCTCGGCGTGCCCATCGCCATCAAGGACAACGTCGACGTGGCGGGCGACGTCACCACCCACGGCACCGACGCCTACGGCCCGCCGGCCCGCGAGGACGCCGAGATCGTGCGCCGCGTCCGGGCGGCGGGCGCCGTGGTCATCGGCCGCACGATGGTCCCGCCGCTGTGCGCGCTGCCCGTCACCGAGTCGCCGGCCTTCGGCGTCACCCGCAACCCGTGGGACCAGGAGCGCTCCCCCGGGGGGTCGAGCGGCGGCTCGGCCGCCGCGGTGGCCGCGGGCCTGGTCGGGGCGGCGATGGGCTCGGACGGCGGCGGCTCGATCCGCATGCCGGCGGCGTGGTGCGGGCTGTTCGGGCTCAAGCCCCAGCGCGGCCGGGTGTCCACGGCGCCGCTGCCCGACCACTGGCACGGCATGTCCTCCCTGGGCTGGATCACCCGCACCGTGGGCGACACCGCGCTGCTCCTCGACCTGACGAGCGGCTCCACGCCGGTCGACCGCGACCGCCCGCCCGCGCCCGAGCGGCCGTTCGCGCAGGCGGCGGCGCAGCCGCCGGGCCGGCTGCGCGTCTCCTACACGCTCAAGCACCCGCCGGGCACGGTCGTGCCGCTGGACGAGGAGGCGCGCCGGGCCGTGCTCGACACGGCGCAGCTGCTGCGCTCCCTGGGCCACGACGTGGCCGAGCGCGACCCCGACTACGGGACCGAGGCGTGGGCGGCCACCGTCCGGGTGCTGCGCGGGATCGCGCAGGAGGCGCGCACGCTGCCGCGCTACGAGCGCCTGGACCGCCGGTGGCGGCGGATCGTCACGCTGGCCGAGGCGATCCCCGACTCGGTGCTCGAGCGCGCGCGGGCCGCCGAGGGCTCGGCGCGCGCGACGATGGAGTGCGCCTTCGCCCACTGCGACGTGCTGCTCACGCCGTCCGCGCCCATGCCGGCCGTCCCGACCGGGCGCTGGGAGGGGCGCGGCGCCGGGTGGACGATCTACGGCGCCGGCCGGCTGGTCGCCTACACCGTGCCCTGGAACCTCACCGGCCAGCCGGCGGCGGCGCTCCCGGCCGGCGCGACGCCCGGCGGGCTGCCGCTGTCCGTCCAGCTGGTCGGGCGCCCCAACGACGAGGCGACCGTCCTCTCCCTGGCCGCGCAGGTCGAGGCCGAGCGGCCCTGGGCCGAGCACCGCCCGCCCGGCTTCGCCTAGATGTTCTCCGAGCTGCTCGACGTCGCGGGCGAGGCGGCCCGCGCCGCGGCGGCGGTCCTGCTCGAGCGCTTCGGCGCCGAGGGCGTGGACGTGCGCGCCAAGAGCACGCCGACCGACCTGGTCTCCGCGGCCGACCTGGAGGCCGAGCGCGCGCTGCGGGCGGCGCTGGCCGCCCGGCGCCCCGGCGACGCCGTGCTGGGGGAGGAGGGCGGCGACCTCGGCGGCGGCGAGGGCGGGCTGCGCTGGGTCGTGGACCCGCTGGACGGGACGGTGAACTTCCTCTTCGGGATCCCCCACTGGTGCGTGAGCGTGGCCTGTGAGGACTCCGACGGCGCGCTGGTCGGCGTCGTCCACGACCCGCTGCGCGAGGAGACGTTCGCCGCGGCCCGCGGCGGCCCGGCCACCCTGAACGGCGTGCCCGTGCGGGCCTCGGCGCGCGACGAGCTGACCACGGCGATGGTGGCCACCGGGTTCGGCTACGACGCCGAGCTGCGGGCCGCGCAGGCGCGGGTCGCGGCCCGGGTCCTCCCGCGCGTGCGCGACCTGCGGCGCTTCGGGAGCGCGGCGCTGGACCTGGCGTGGACGGCGTGCGGGCGCTACGACGCCTACTTCGAGCGCGGCCTGAACCCGTGGGACCGCGCGGCTGGCGCTCTGCTGTGCCGGCGCGCCGGGCTGGAGCTGCGCGAGCTGGCGCCCGACGGCGTCCTGCCCGGCGGCCTCCTCGTCGCCCCGGCGGCCCTCATCGGCCCGCTGGGCGAGCTCGTCGGCTCCTAGCCGCGGGACGCCTGGCGGTTCCGTCCGACTCGACGGATGTCCTACAGCGGTTCCCCCGACCCCCCAGTACGATCCGAGCCCGCCCGGACGGGACGGACAACGGGCCATCAACGGAATGGAATCCAGCGCCTCGGCCGGCTCGCGGCCGCCACGGCAGGACCTGCGCGTGCATGCACACTCGCTGGCCTGGCTGTACGCCGTCGGGGCGACGCTCGTCGTCGTCAGCGTCGCCTTCCACCAGCCGCAGGGCCAGGACGACATGGGGCTGCTCGCCCTGGCCGGGGCGGCCTACGTCGCCGCGGCGTTCCTGCGCCTGGCGTGGCGCTGGCTGCCCGCCTGGTCGTTCCAGGGGCTCGTGCTGGCCGGGACGCTGCTGATCACGTTCGGCGTCGAGCGCTCGGGCGACGGATCGACCGCCTACGCCGTCTTCTACTTCTGGGTGGCGGTCTACTCGGCGTACTTCTTCACGCGCCTGCAGGCGGCGCTGCAGGTCGGGGCCGTGGCCGCGGCCTACGCGCTGGTCCTGTGGCTGGGGCCCGCGAGCCCGGCGCCGGCCACGCGCTGGGGGCTGACCATCGGGACGATTGTGGTGGCCGGGCTGCTCGTGGCCAGCCTGGTCGACGCGGTGCGCGACCGCGAGGAGCGCACGCGCGCGATCATCGACACCGCCAACGACGCCTTCGTGACCATCGACGCGCGGGGCCTCGTCGCCGCGTTCAACCCGCAGGCCGAGGCCATGACGGGCTGGGAGCGCGACGAGGTGCTGGGGCGCCCCGCGGCCTCGGTCCTGATCCCCGAGCGGCTGCGCGAGACGTTCGAGCACGAGCTGGCGACGTTCGCGAGCACCGGGAGCAGCGCGATGGTCAACCGGCCGGTGGAGCTCGTGGGCCTGCGGCGCGACGGCACCGAGTTCCCGGTCGAGATGACGATCTCGCCGCGGCGCGAGCCCGAGGGCTGGGTGTTCAACGCGTTCGCACGCGACATCACCGAGCGCCGGCGCTCCGACGAGCAGATCCGCGACCACGCCGAGAACCTGGCGCGCGTGGCCGAGGTGGCGCGCGACCTCGCGGGCGTGACCGACGCGCACGCCGCGCGTCCCGCCATCTGCCGGGCGGCGCTCGAGCTGACCGGCGCCAAGGCGGCGATCCTCTACGAGCCCGACCCCAAGGGCCAGGAGCTGGTGTCCACCGCGGTGGTGGGCGCCCAGATCGCGCAGATCCACCTGCCGTTCACCGGCCGGCCGTCCGGCGCCACGACCGCGTTCTCGTCCGGTCGCACGCTGTTCGTGGCCGACCTGCAGGACAGCGCGGGCGTCGCGCAGCAGGTCCGGGAGGCGCTCGAGGTGGCGTCGGCGCTGTGGCAGCCGGTGCTGCGAAACGGCGTCCCGATCGGGGTCCTGACGCTGGCCTGGGGCGCGCGCGTCGAGGATCCCGGGGACCGCGTGCGCTCGCTGGTCGGGCTGCTGGCGGCCGAGGCCGCGGTGGCGATCGAGCGCGCCGACCTGCTGGCCCGGCTGGAGGCGGTCGCGCGCACCGACGACCTGACCGGCCTGGCCAACCGGCGGGCCTGGGACGAGCACCTGCCGCGCGAGCTGGCTCGCGCCGAGCGCGACGAGCGCCCGGTGTGCGTGGCCATGCTCGACCTCGACCGCTTCAAGGACTACAACGACGAGCGCGGCCACCAGGCGGGGGACCGGCTGCTCAAGCAGATCGCCGCGACGTGGCGCGAGATGCTGCGCCCGTCCGACCTGCTGGCCCGCTACGGCGGCGAGGAGTTCGGCCTCGTGCTCCCGCAGTGCCCGCTGGAGATCGGCCTCGAGGTCGTCGAGCGCCTGCGCACGTCCACGATCGCCGGCCAGACGTGCTCGGCCGGAGTCGCCGTCTGGGACGGCTCAGAGACGCCCGACGACCTCGTCAAGCGAG
>DATLOP010000110.1:0-9111 GCA_035536255.1 Solirubrobacteraceae bacterium | reverse complement strand
GGACCGAGGCGTGCGCGATGACCGCGGTCGCCCGGTCCAGCGCCGCCTCCCAGGCCGCCCGGTCCGGGTGCGTGCGCAGCGGGTCTGTGCGCAGCAGGTACAGCGCCGAGAGGTCGCCCTCGGCGAGGGCCCGGGCGATGCCGGCGGCGTCGCGCGGGCCGGAAGAGGCCTCGCCGGCGGAGCCGTCTTCGCCGGTGGAGCCGCCGCCGACGGAGCCGCTCCCCGCGCCGGCAACCTCCGTCCAGCCCGGCCCGGCGCCGGGAAGGAAGCCGACCTCGCGCAGGCCGCGGCCGTTGGCGCTCGCGGGGACCTCGAGCAGGCCGGCGCCGTCGCGGGCCAGGTTCAGGCGGGCGGCCACGTTGAGCAGGGCGCGGCCGGCCGGCTCGCCCCGCGGGCCGGCGGCCAGGCGCTCGCCCCACACCACCACGATGTCCTCGCCGGCCTCGCGCAGCAGCCCGGCCAGGGCGCCGACCGCGTCGGGGTCCGCGCCCGCCGCGCGCGCCGCCTCGTCGTGGGGCGAGCCGGACAGGGCGGCGTCCAGCGCGGCCATGAAGGCCTCGCCGGCGCCCGGCGCGTAGCGCACCGACACCTCGGCGTTGCGGTCCAGCGAGCTCGGCCGGCTGGTGGCCACGGCCAGGCGCACGCCGTGGCGGCGCACGCCCTTGCGGATGCGCAGGTCGAGGATCGGCATGTCGTCCACCGGCTCGCAGCCGAGCACCAGGACGGCGTGGGCGAACTCGACGTCGGGAACGGTCGCGCCCAGCGCCGGCGCGGCCAGCGCGCGCGCCGTGGGCAGCGACGGGCCGCCGGCCGGCCGCGAGTCAAGGTCACCGGAGTCCAGCGCCTCGCGCAGCAGGCGCGCCAGCAGGAAGCCCTCCTCGTTGGTCGCGCCGTCGCCGGCCAGCGCGCCGACGCGGCCCCGGGCCCGCTCCAGCAGGGCGGCGGCCTCGGACAGCGCGCGCTCCCACGACACCGGCCGCAGCGTGCCGCCCTCGCGCACCATCGGCGCCACGACGCGCTCGTCGGCGTGGATCGCCTGGTAGGCGAAGCGGCCCTTGTCGCACAGCCAGCCGTCGTCCACGTCGGGGTTGTCGCGCGACAGGACGCGCAGCGCGCGGTCGTCGCGCACCGTGATCGTGATGTTGCACTGGGCCGGGCACAGCGTGCACACCGAGCCCGCGTCCTCGAGGTCCCAGGGCCGCGCGCGGAAGCGGTAGGCCCGCGACGTCAGCGCGCCCACCGGGCACAGCTCGACGATGTTGCCCGAGAACGGGGCCACGTAGGGATGGCCGTCGAACGTCGCCACGTAGGAGTGGACGCCGCGCTCCTGCAGGACGAGCTGGTGGTCCTCGGCGACCTCCTGGGAGTAGCGCACGCAGCGGTAGCACAGGATGCAGCGCTCGCGGTCGATCGCCACCAGGGGCGAGAGCTCGAGCGGCTTGCGGAAGTGGCGCTTGGGCTCGATGAAGCGCGACTTGCCCCCGCCCCAGCCGTAGGAGATGTCCTGCAGCGGGCACTCCCCGCCCTTGTCGCACACCGGGCAGTCCAGCGGGTGGTTGATGAGCAGGAACTCGACCACCGCCTCCTGCGCGCTCTTCACCCGGTCGGTCTGGGTGTGGACGACCATCCCGTCCTTGACCGGCGTCGAGCACGCCGTCTGGAGCTTGGGGATCCCCTCGATCTCGACCAGGCACATCCGGCAGGCGCCGACCGGCGGGCCGAGCTTGGGCTCGTAGCAGAACACCGGGATCTCGACGTCGCCGTACTTGGCCCCGTCGACCAGCATCGAGTTCTCGGGCGCCTCGACCTCGCGGCCGTCGATGGTCAGCGTCACGAACTTGGCCTCCGGGCGGGGCACTAGGCCGCGACCTCCTCCTGCTCCGGCGACCCGCCGGGTGGGGGCTCGGTCGGGACGCCGTCGCGCCGGGCGCGCGCGGCCTCGATGTGCGCCTCGAGCTCCTCGCGGAAGTGCTTGACCAGCGAGCTGATCGGCATGGCCATCGAGTCGCCCAGCACGCACAGGCAGTGGCCGATGATCTGCTCCTGGACGCCGGCCATGATCTCGATGTCCATCGGGGTCGCCTCGCCGCGGTCCATGCGCTGCACCATGGCCAGCGTCCACGCCGTCCCCTCGCGGCACGGGGTGCACTTCCCGCACGACTCGTGGGTGTAGAACTTCGCCACCCACTTGGCGACGTCGATCACGGGGACGGTGTCGTCGACCACGATGATCGAGCCCGAGCCGAGCATCGACCCGGCCTTGGCCAGCGAGTCGAAGTCGTAGGGCAGGTCGAGGTGCTCCTCGGTGAGGACCGGCGCCGAGGACCCGCCGGGGAACCACAGCTTCACCTTGCGCCCCTCCGGCGGTCCTCCGGCGAGGCCGTAGACGATCTCGCGGGCCGGGATCCCCAGCTCGATCTCGTAGTTGCCCGGCCGCTGCACGTGGCCCGACACGGAGACCACCTTGGTGCCGGTCGAGGTCTCGGTCCCCAGCTTCGCGTACTCGGCGCCGCCCATCCGGACGATGTGGGGGACGGTGGCGAGCGTCTCGACGTTGTTGATCAGCGTCGGCCCCTGGTAGAGGCCCTGGTTGGCCGGGAACGGCGGCTTGAGGCGCGGGTTGCCGCGCTTGCCCTCCAGCGCGTCCAGCAGCGCCGTCTCCTCGCCGCAGATGTAGGCGCCGGCGCCGCGGTGGACGACCAGGTCCACGTGGTCGAGCAGCCCCGCGCCGCGCGCCTCGGCGACGGCGGCGTCGAGGATGTCGGCCACGTAGTCGTACTCCCCGCGGATGAAGACGAAGGCCCGGTTGCAGCCCGTGGCGTGGGCGGCGATCGCCATCCCCTCCACCAGCTGGTGGGGGTTCTTCTGCATCAGCTCGCGGTCCTTGAACGCCCCGGGCTCGGACTCGTCGGCGTTGCAGACGAGGTACTTGTCCATGTCGCCCTTGGGGATGAACGCCGCCTTCTTGCCCATCTGGAAGCCGGCGCCGCCGCGCCCCCGCAGGCCCGAGGCGTCGATCTCGGCCACCACCTGGTCGGGCGTCATGGCCAGGGCGCGGTGCAGGGACTCGTAGCCGCCGGCGCGGCGATACACGTCCAGGGTGTTGAGCCCCGGCTCGTCGATGCCCGCGAACAGCAGCTTCACGGCCGCGCCTCCCGAGCGCCGGCCGGGCGCGACTCGCGCGCCTCCTCGTCGGCCACCGGCCGGCGCGCCAGCTGCTTGGCCTCGAGCACCGGCCGGCCGGCACGCACGTCCTCGGCGATCGTCGCCGCGTCGGCGGGCTCCAGCGGGCCGACGTACACGCCGTCCACCGAGGCCATCGGCGCGATGTCGCACGCGCCCAGGCACTCGAACGAGCGCACGTGGAGGTCCTCCCGGCCCGCGGCCGCCGCGCACATCGCGTCGTAGACGGCCTCGGCCCCGCGCAGCGAGCACGAGATGTTCGTGCACACGAACACGTCGTGGTGGTGGGGCCGCGGCTCGGTCTCGGTCATGTCGTAGAACGTCGCCACCTCGGTCAGCGCGGCCGACGTCATGCGCATGACGCAGGCGACCTGCTCGATGGCCTCGGGCGAGCACCAGCCGTGGTGGCGCTGGGCGGCGCGCAGGGCGGGGATGGCGGCCGAGCGCGCGTGCGGGTAGCGGCCCATGTACTCCTCGATCTCGGCGCGCAGCGCGTCGGGGACCGGGGTGGTCGCGGGATCCGGGACCTCCTCGGGGTCCTTCTCCAGGTCCACGGCGCGGTCCCAGCCCGGCACGCGCGATCCGTGGGCGAAACGCGGAACGCCCTCGGCTCCGCTCACCGGTCGATGCCTCCCAGCACCGGGTCGAGCATGGCCAGGCTGGCGATCAGATCGGCGATGTAGGAGTCCTTGACCATGTGCGGGAACGCCTGGAGGTTGACGAACGAGGGGTCGCGCATGTGCACGCGCGCGGGCTTGGCCGAGCCGTCGGCGCGCAGCCAGATCCCCAGCTCGCCGCGCGGGCCCTCGATCGGCGCGTACGCCTCGCCGGGCGGAACGCGGAAGCCCTCGGTGACGAGCTTGAAGTGGTGGATCAGCGCCTCCATCGAGGTGCTCAGCTCGTGGCGCGGCGGCAACGCCACCTTGCGGTCGTCGGTGATGAAGGGTCCCTCGGGCAGGCCCTCGAGCGCCTGCTCGATGATCTTCACCGACTCGTAGAACTCGGCCAGGCGGACCTTGAAGCGGTCGTAGTTGTCGCCCACCGTGCCCACGGGGACCTTGAAGTCGAAGTCGTCGTAGGACGAGTACGGCGCGGCCTTGCGCAGGTCCCACGGGTTGCCGGCGGCGCGCAGCAGCGGGCCGGTCACGCCCAGCGCCAGCAGCGTCTCCTCGTCCACCACGCCGACGTTGCGCAGGCGCTGCAGGACGATCTCGTTGCGGTCCAGCAGCGCGGCGTACTGGTCCACGCGTGAGGGCATCTCGGCCGTGAACTCCCGGACCTTCTCGGCCCAGCCCGCCGGGACGTCCTCGAAGACGCCGCCGACCTGGATGTAGCGCGTGTGCATCCGCTGGCCGGAGGACTGCTCGAACAGGTCGAGCACCTTCTCGCGCTCGCGGAAGCAGTACCAGAACATCGAGATCGCGCCGAGGTCCAGCGCGCTCGTCCCCAGCCACACCAGGTGGGACATGATCCGGTTGAGCTCGAGGTGGATGACGCGCAGGTACTGGGCGCGCTTGGGGACCTCGACGCCGAGCAGGTCCTCCACGGCCATGCAGAAGGTCATCGCGTTGAAGTAGTAGGCCAGGTAGTCCATCCGCTCGACCACGGGGATGGCCTTCCAGTACGCCTTGTCCTCGGCCGTCTTCTCGATGCCGGTGTGGACGTAGCCGATGACCGGGCGGCAGTCGCGCACGATCTCGCCCTCGAGCTTGACCATGAGCCGCAGCACCCCGTGCGTCGCGGGGTGGTGGGGCCCCATGTTGATCGTGAGGAGGTCCTCCTCGCGGTCGACCTCGGTCGCGCTCACTCCGGGTACCCCCGCACGCGGTCCTCGTTGTAGGTGAAGATCACCGGCTCGCCGCCGATCGGGAAGTCGCGGCGCTGGGGCCAGCCCTCGTAGTCCTCGGGCATGAGGATGCGGCGCAGGTCGGGATGGCCGTCGAAGACGACGCCGAACATGTCGAAGACCTCGCGCTCCTGGTGGTCGGCGCCCGGCCACAGCTCCACCACGGAGTCCACGCGGGGGTACTCGGTGCTCACGCGCACCTTGACCGAGATGCGATCCACGCGCTCCATGTCCAGCAGCTCGTAGATCACGCCCAGGCGCGGCTCCTCGGGCCAGTAGTCGACGCCGTGCAGGCTGGACAGAAAGCCGTAGCCCCGGCCGCGCAGCGCCTCCAGGACGGGCTTGACGGCCGGCGGGTTGACGATCAGCGTGGCCCGGCCGCGAAACCACACCGCGTCGAGGACGGCCTCGGGATCGGCCTCGCGGATGTCCTGGGCGATCAGCTCGAGGCCGGTGGCGTCAGGCACCCTGGTGGCCCCTCCGCCGGACCCGCACCAGCTTGGACGGCCCCGGGTGACCGCCATGCGGCGTCCTCGGTCGGGGCCAGGCAACCAGCCTGGCTCCCTCCCTGCGTCCTTGCCTGGCGGCCCCCGGGGCTCGCCCAACCTGGCACGGACCCGACGAAGTGACCACTAGGTCTCTCCCCCGCCGGCGGCGTACACGTTGTCCGCCTGGGGCACCTCGACGGGGGCCTCCACGACCTCCTCGGTGCCGAGTGCGCGGTAGCGCTCCCGCCAGCCCTGGTCGGGGGAGCCCAGGACCTTGGCGCGCAGCTTGACGATGCCGTGCATCAGCGCCTCGGGGCGCGGAGGGCAGCCCGGGACGTGCACGTCCACCGGCATGAACTTGTCCGCCGGGACCAGCGCGTAGTTGTTGAACACGCCCATGGACGACGAGCACGCGCCCATGGCGATCGCCCACTTGGGTTCGAGCATCTGGTCGTACAGCCGCCGCACGACCGGCGCCATCTTGATCGAGACGCGGCCCGACAGGATGATCAGGTCGGCCTGGCGCGGGGTGGCGCGCAGGGCCTCGAAGCCGAAGCGCGCGACGTCCACGCGCGCGCCGACGATCGACATCATCTCGATGGCGCAGCAGGCCAGCCCGAACGTCATGGGGAAGATCGAGTTGCCGCGCGCCCAGCCCAGCGCTCGGTCCAGGGTCGTGGTCAGGACGCGCTCCTCGACGTAGCGCTCGAGCTCCTCGCCCTCCAGGCCGCGCAGCAGGTCCTGCGAGTGGTGGCGCTCTATCTCCAATCCAGCGCCCCCCGGCGCCAGACGTAGACGAAGGCCACCGTGAGCAGGGTGATGAAGACGATCGTCTCCACCAGCGCGAAGGTGCCGAACGCCTTGAGCTGGACGGCGACCGGGTAGAGGAAGATCACCTCGATGTCGAAGAGGATGAAGAGCATCGCGATCAGGTAGAAGCTGATCCCGAAGCGGAAGTCCTTCTTGACCTCGGAGGGCAGCCCGCACTCGTAGGGGTCGGCCTTCAGGCGTCCCGGGCGCCTCGGGCCGAGCCTCGCGTTCAACAGCGCGAACGCACCGCCGACCACCGTGCCGAGGCCGACGAACACAAGCGCGGGTAGATAGCTGCGAAGCAAGGTGCGCCCGGTGTTCTATAGGACTTTGTAACGCGTTGCTACTTAGTGTCCCTAGGCACGAATGACCGCTCTACACCTCGTTCTCGGAGTTGCCGTGATGGCGCTCTTCTCGGCCGCCGGGCTGCTCGGCGCGTGGCGCTGGTGGCAGGTGCGCACGAGCGCGTGGTTCTGGCGCCTGGTGCGCGCCGGCCAGGTGGCGCTGGCGGCGCAGGTCGTCCTCGGCGGCGCGCTGCTGGCCAGCGGCCGCGAGCCCGCGGACGGGCTGCACCTGGTCTACGGGCTGCTGCCGGTGGCGGTGTCGTTCGTGGCCGAGCAGCTGCGCATCGCCGCCGCGCAGACGGTGCTCGACGCACGCGGCCTGGCCGGCGCCGAGGCGGTGGGGAGGCTGCCCGAGGAGCAGCAGCGCTCGGTCGTCGTGGCGATCCTGCGCCGCGAGCTGGGGACGATGACGCTGGCCTGCCTGTTCATCGCGGGCCTGGCGATCCGGGCGGGCTTTCTGTCCAGCGGTCTGTGACGGTCGTGTAGGCGCCGTGGTACCAGACGAGCGGCCGGCCGTCGTCGTGGCCCAGCGCCGCGACCTCGCCGATCCCGATCGTGTGGTCGCCGCCGGGCAGCAGCTCGCGCAGGTCGCACGCCACCCAGGCCAGGGCGCCGTCCAGGACGGGAACGCCGTGCTCGTCGCGGTGCGCGACGTCGCCGAACTTCTCCTCCAGCGGCAGCTTGGACGCGAAGCGCCCGGCGAGCCGCTCCTGGCCGAGGCGCAGAACGTTGACCCCGAAGCGCCCGGTGTCGCGGACCACGCCCAGCGTGCGGGCCGCGTTGTCGAAGCAGACGAGCAGCAGGAGAGGGTCCAGGGAGAGGCTGGTGAGGGCGTTGGTGGTCATCCCGACCGCCCCGCGCGCGTCGCGCGCCGTCACCACGGCGACCCCCGTGGCGAAGTGGCCCATGACCGCGCGGAAGCGCTGGCGGTCGGCTTCGGGCGCGGGCATCCGGGTTAGTATTCCGCGCGCCCATGACCCGGCGCCGCGCCGCCATCTCCGCCGTCTCGCTCCTGGCCGCCGCCGCCGGCGTCACCGCGTGCGGCAAGCAGGAGGTCGAGCTGACCGCCAAGCGCGGCGACAACGCGAGCATGCAGCGCGGGGCCGAGCTGTTCGCCGCGCGTTGCTCCGGCTGCCACACGATGGAGGCGGCCGCGGCCGAGGGCTCCTCGACCTCGAAGAAGTACAACGAGCGCACCGACGGGCCGAACTTCGACCAGCGCCGCGAGCAGCTCCAGCAGGTGCTCTACGCGATCCGCAACGGCGGGTTCTCGGGGGCGATCATGCCCCAGAACATCGTCGTCGGCCGGGACGCCGTGGACGTCGCGCGGTTCGTCGCCGCGTACTCCGGCTCGAAGGTCTCGCGCCCCCAGGGCCCGACGCGGCCGCCCGGCGAGACCGGGGGCTAGATGGCAACCGGGCGCGCACGCCTCGCCCGCCCGGCCGACCGCTCCCGCCCGGCCCGGCGGGCCGTTCCTTGCTCGACGTCAAGCTGATCCGGGCCGATCCGCAGGCCGCGCGCACGGCTCTCGCGCGCCGGGGCCCGGAGGTGGCCGCCGGCGTCGACCGGGTGCTGGAGCTCGACGCGCGGCGGCGGGGGATCCTGCCCGGGCTCGAGTCCATCCGGGCCGAGCAGAACGCGGCGTCGCGCAAGATCGGGGCGGCCAAGCAGCGCGGGGAGGACGCCGCGCAGGCCATCGCCGCCATGGAGGACGTGGCGGCGCGGGGGCGGGCGCTCTCCGACGGGCTGGCCGGGGTGGAGCGCGACCTGGACCGCGCGCTGGCCGCGCTGCCCAACCTGCCGGACCCCGAGGCCCCGGACGCCGACGCCGTGCTGCGCGAGGTGGGGGAGGGGGGCCGCGCCGGCCGCGACCACCTCGACCTGGCCGGGCCGATGATCGACATGGAGCGCGCGGCGCGGGTGTCGGGCGCGCGCTTCGCCTACCTCAAGGGCGACCTGGTGATGGTCGAGCTCGCGCTCGTGCGCTGGGCGCTGGAGAAGCTGCGCGGCCACGGGTTCGAGCCGGTGGTGCCCCCGGTGCTGGTGCGCGAGCCGGCCCTGTACGGCACGGGCTTCCTCCCCGACACCGAGCAGCAGATCTACCGCCTGGCCGACGACGAGCTGTTCCTGATCGGGACCTCGGAGGTGCCGCTGGCCTCGCTGCACGCCGGCGAGGTGCTGGACGCGCTGCCGGCCCGCTACGCCGGCTTCTCCACCTGCTTTCGCCGCGAGGCGGGCGCCGCGGGCAAGGACACCCGGGGCATCTTTCGCGTGCACCAGTTCGACAAGGTGGAGATGTTCTCGTTCGTGGCGCCGGACGAGTCGCGCGCCGAGCACGAGCGGATCCTGGCCGTGGAGGAGGAGATCCTGCGCGAGCTGGAGATCCCCTACCGGGTGGTGGACATCGCGGTCGGCGAGCTGGGCGCCAGCGCCGCCCGCA
>DATLOP010000109.1:0-7149 GCA_035536255.1 Solirubrobacteraceae bacterium | reverse complement strand
CCGGCCGCCCGCACCGCCCCGCGCCACCACGGCGCGCTGGCCCGGGCGCACGAGGTCGTGGCGCGCGCCGTCCAGCCCCTCGGCCTGGGTCCCCGGGGGCACGCGAACCTCCAGCGCCTCGCCCGAGCGTCCGTGGCGCAGCGCGCCCTCGCCGTGGCGCCCGCGGTCGGCCTTCCAGTGCGCCCGGCGGCGGAACGCCTGCAGGTCGCGGACCGAGTCGTCGGCCACCAGGACCACGTCGCCGCCCCAGCCGCCGTCGCCACCGTCGGGCCCGCCCCGCGGCACGTGGGCCTCGCGGCGGAACGACATCGAGCCGTCCCCGCCGCGGCCGCCCTGGACGAAGATGCGCGCGCGGTCGTGCATGCCCGGGATGATGCCCGGCGCGCGAGTGGTGCGGCTTCCGAGGGCCGGGTATGTTGCGCCCGTGGCCGACGATCCCGTCTTTCTCATCACCGGCGCCTCCACGGGCATCGGGGCCGCGACCGCCCGCCACGCCGCCGCTGCGGGCTACCGGGTCGTCCTGGGCGCGCGCTCGGAGGACAAGCTGCGCGGGCTGGCCGAGGAGCTCGGCGGCGAGGAGCGGGCGCTGCCCGTGCGCTGCGACGTCACCGAGTGGGACGACCAGGAAGCGATGGTCGCGCAGGCCCTGGAGCGGTTCGGCCGCCTCGACGTCGCCTTCGCCAACGCCGGCTTCGGCGCCAAGCGCGGCTTTCGCGAGGAGACGCCGGAGTTCTGGCGCGAGATGGTCCTGACCAACGTCTACGGCGCCGCGCTGACCATCCGGGCCACGATGGACGCGCTGACCGAGGCCAAGGGACACCTCCTGCTCACCGGCTCGGTGGCCGGCCGCCGCGCGCTGCCCGGCTCGCTGTACTCGTCGACGAAGTGGGCGGTCACCGGCATGGCCGAGTCCGCGCGCCAGGAGCTCAACGGGACCGGCGTGCGGGTGACGCTGATCGAGCCCGGCATGGTCGACACGCCGTTCTTCGAGAAGGGGGCCGGCGACTGGGCCCTGCAGGCCGACGACATCGCCCGGGCGGTCCTCTACGCCGTGCAGCAGCCGCCGCACGTCGACGTCAACGAGATCCTGATCCGCCCGACGGCGCAGCCGACCTAGGCGCCCCATTCAGCGCAGGGCGATGGCTGCGGCGGAGAGCTGGACCGCGGAGCCGGCGGCGATCGCCATGACGGCCAGGGCCCCCGTCGAAGGCAGTCGTTCGCGCACCGCGGCGATCGCCATGAAGTCGACCGCGTCGACGAGCGCCACCGTGGCCAGCGTGCGCGAGCCGACGCCGGGCCGCGCCGCCGTGTGGACCGTCAGGAACCCGAGCACGACGTCGCGCGCCCCGAGCATCCGCGCCAGCGCGTGCACGCCTGGGCGCTCGGCGTCGTCGCCGACCCATCCCCGCGTGGAGGCCTCGGGGGACGCCACCAGCCCGAGGCCGAGCGCGATCCGGCCGTAGCCGTTCACGCGGGCCGCGGTCAGGGGCGACAGGAGGCTAATCCCCGGCCTCGTCTACGAAGATCGTCCGGCCGCGCCGGCCGGTGTGGAAGCGCACGGTGCCCGGGCGCGTGGCGAAGATCGTGTCGTCCTTGCCGATGCCCGTGCCGTCGCCGGGGCGAAAGCGCGTGCCGCGCTGGCGGACGATGATCTCGCCGCCGGTCACGGCCTGGCCCGCGAACACCTTCACGCCCAGGAACTGCGGGTTCGAGTCGCGGCCGTTGCGAGACGACCCCAACCCCTTCTTATGAGCCATCCGTCTTCTCCTTCTTGGCCGCGGGCTTGCGCGACAGCATCTTGACCTCGGTGACCTCGAGCCGGGTCAGCTCCTGGCGGTGCCCGGTGCGGCGCTTGTAGCCGCGCTTGGGCTTGAACTTCAGCACCCGGATCTTGGGGCCGCGCTCGTGGCCGACCACCTTCGCCTCGACCTTGACCTTGGCCAGGTCCTCCCCGTCCACCACGTCGTCGTCGGACCGGAACATCAGCGGGTCCAGGGCCACCTTGTCGCCCTCGTCCGCGCGCAGGCGCTCCACGAGGAGGGTCTGCCCCTCCTCGACGCGGTACTGCTTGCCGCCGGTCTTGACGATTGCGTAGGTCATGTCTGGGTCTCCGCCTTGGCGCGGGAACGGCGCCGGCCGCCCCTGCGGCCACGGCGCCGAGCCGAGGATTCTAGGTCATCGGGCTCGGGCTCCTCCTGGCCCTCCACCAGGGTGGCCGTGGCGCCCGTGCGCCCGACCTCGTCGATCCGCACGAGCCGGCGCTGGCCGACGTGGCGCCCGCCGCGCAGGACGGAGATGATGTAGCCGTCGATCTTGGCCACGGCCGCGTCCTCGTCGTACATGTGCGGCTCGACGATGTCGACGTGGACCTCGTCGCCCACGCGGAACGGCAGCGCCTGCTCCTGGACCTCCTCGCAGGTCCCCTCGAGCGTGATCGCCAGGTGGTCGAGCGGCAGCCCGGTCGAGCCCTCGAAGAACAGCCGCTTGCCGGTGTCGGACTCCAGCGCCTTGAGCAGCCAGGCGTTGTCACCGGTGAACTCGGCCGTCACGCGCGGGTTCATCTGCACGAGCAGCGCCTCGCCCTCGTGCTTGCGCGCCTCGTCGCGCAGGTGGCGCGAGAAGCGCAGCGCGATCGTCTCCTCGGACGGGATCACGCCGTCGCCGTTGCAGGTCGGGCAGGGCCGGGTCATGATCTCGCGCACGCCCTCGGTGACGTTCTGGCGCGTCATCTCCACCAGGCCCAGCGGCGAGATCTCCACCACGAACGTCTTGGTGCGGTCCTCGTCCAGCGCCTTGCGCAGGGTCTTCAGGACGGCGTCGCGGTTGCGCGCGCGGGCCATGTCGATGAAGTCGATGACGATGATGCCCCCGATGTCGCGCAGGCGCAGCTGCTTGACGACCGTGTCGGCCGCCTCGAGGTTGGTCTTGGTGATCGTGTCCTCCAGGCGCGCGCTCTTGCCGCGGCCGGTGAACGAGCCCGAGTTGACGTCGATGACGGTCAGCGCCTCGGCGTAGTCGATCATCAGGTAGCCGCCGCTGGGCAGGTCGACGCGGCGCGAGAGCGTCCCCTGGAGGACCTCCTCGACGCCGTAGCGCTCGAACAACGGCTGGGACTGCGAGTACAGGTCGACGCGCTCCACGAGCTCGGGCGCCGTGCGGGCGAGGAACGACACCAGCCGGTGGTGGGCGTGCTCGTCGTCGACGACGGCGCCCTCGAACTCGGCCGAGAAGATGTCGCGGACCACGCGCACCGGCAGGTCGGCCTCCTGGAAGACCATCGCCGGGGCGGTGGCGTCCTCGACGCGCTTGCCCAGGACCTCGTGGAGCTTGTGCAGGTACTGCAGCTCGCGCTCGAAGTCCTTGCGCTTGGCCCCCTGCGCCGCGGTGCGGATGATCGCCCCGCCGTCGCGCAGGTTCAGCTTGGCCGCCTCCTTGCGCAGGCGGTTGCGCTCGGCGTCCTCCAGCCGGCGCGACACGCCGACGCCCTCGCCCGTGGGGGCGAAGACCATGTAGCGCCCGGCGATCGTCAGCTCCATCGAGAGCCGCGCGCCCTTCGTCTTCAGGGGGTCCTTGACCACCTGCACCACCACCTCCTGACCGGGCTTGAGCAGGTCGGTGATGCGCCGCGAGCCCTGGCCTCCACGCCCGCGGCGCGGCGCCTCCACTCCGGGCAGCACGATCTCGTCGACGTGCAGGAAGCCGTTCTTCTCCAGCCCGATGTCGACGAACGCCGCCTCCAGGCCGGCCAGGACGTTGTCCACGCGGCCCTTGTAGATGTTCCCGACGATGGACCGGGCGCCGCGGCGCTCCAGGTACAGCTCGGCGACGTCGTATCCGGTCGCCGGGTTCTTGCGGCGGCGAATGGCCGCCTTGGACGCGGGGTTACCCGGCGCCTCGAGCAGCGCGACGCGGGTCTCTCCCCGGTCGACGCTGACCAGCACTTGCTTTCTCACGTGTGAATCCTTTGGTCACAGGCTTGGCACCCTGCCCTTGGCGTGGGAGGCGATCCGGGCTTGCACGTGGATCGACTGGAGGATGCCTACAGCCAACAGTGTCATCAGGACCGACGAGCCGCCGTAGCTCATGAGCGGCAACGGCACGCCGGTGATCGGCATGATCCCTATGGTCATCCCGACGTTGACGAAGACCTGGAACATGAGCATCGCCACGATGCCCCCGGCGATCAGCGCGCCGTACAGGTTCTTCGCCATGGTCAATATCCGCAGGGCCCGCCAGATCAGCAGCGCGAACAGCGACAGCACGATCGACGCCCCCAGGAATCCGTACTCCTCGCCGACTACGGCGAAGACGAAATCGGTGTGGTGCTCGGGTAGGAAGTTCAGGCGGGTCTGCGTCGCGTCCTCGCCGCGGCCGGTCTTCTGACCCGCCCCGATCGCGATCCGCGACTGGTTCTGCTGATACCCCGCGTCCCCGGGGTCCCCCGAGGGGTTCAGGAACGCCGTCAGGCGCTCCTTCTGGTAGGGCTTGAGCACCTCCACGCCGACCGCCGGAGCGGCGACCAGCGAGAACGCGACGCCCACGGCGCCGATCGCCGCCAGGGCGGCGAAGTGGCGTCCGGGGGTGCCGGCCACGAACAGCACGGCCAGCACGATCACGACGTACACGAGGCTGGTGCCCAGGTCGGGCTGGAGCAGGACCAGCATCGCCGGCGCCAGCGCCACGAGCATGGCCCGGGCCGTGGTGTCGCGGTCGCGCAGCCGGCGCACGCGGTCGACGACGAACGCCGACAGCGTGAGGATCAGCAGCAACTTGCCCAGCTCGGACGGCTGGAAGGCGATGACGCCCAGGTCGAACGACCGGCGCGAGCCGCGCGCGGTCGACCCGACGCCGATGACCAGGACGATGAGCCCGATCATCACGCCGTACAGGCCGTACTTCAGCTCGCGGATGCGCGAGTAGTCCACGCGGGTGACCGCGATCATCAGCGCCACGCCCACCGCGGCGTAGACGCCCTGGCGCACGACGTAGTAGTACGGCGAGCCGGGGACGTCGTCCTGCGTCGCGGCGCCCAGCACGACCAGCGAGCAGACGAGCAGCCCCAGCGTGGCCAGCAGCAGCAGGGGGTCGATGCCCAGCGACGGGCGCGAGGGGCCGGTGGCGTCCTCGACGCGGCGGTGGATCGGGGTGCGGGCGGCCGAGGCTTCCATCAGAACGTGGCCGAGCTTCCGCGGACGAGCTTCTTCTCCACGCCGAACCACTCCGACAGGATCAGGCGCGCCGCCGGGGCCGCCGACTCGGCGCCGAAGCCGCCCTGCTCGACGGTCACGGCGACCACGATCGGGCGCCGCTCGTCGGGCCCGTAGGCGACGTACCACGACTGGTCGGCCTGGCCCGGGCGCTCGGCCGTGCCCGTCTTGCCCAGCACGGTGCGCCCGAAGCCGGCGAAGACGTCGGTCGACGTGCCCCCCGGCGCGCTCGCGGCCTGCTCGAGCCCGTCCAGGATCGCCTGGCGGTGGGCCGGGTCGATCTTCACGCGCCGCGCGGGCGGGGGCTCGACCTTCTGCAGCAGGCGCCCGGCGCCGTCCTCGATGCGCAGGCCGAGGTGCGGCGTGGGCACGCGGCCCTCGCTGACCACGGCGGAGTAGGCGACGGCGAGCTGGAGCGGCGTGGCCTGCAGGTCGCCCTGGCCCACCGAGAGGTTGACGTTGTCGCCCACCGACCAGGGACGGTCGGTCAGCTTGCGGCGGTACAGCCGGTCGCGCCAGGCCGGGCTGGGGATCAGGCCCTCGCGCTCCTCGGGCAGGTCGATGCCGGTCGCGCGGCCCATGCCCAGGCGACGCGACCAGCGCTGGAGGATGTCCCCGCCGATCCCGTTCATCTGCTGGCCCAGGCGGTAGAAGTAGACGTCGGAGGACACGCGCAGGGCGTCGCGCATGGCGACGGGGCCGTGCGCCGTGCGCCGTGCGTTCTGGAACTCGATGTTGCCGATCTGGATCGCGCCCGGGTCGTTGATCACGGTGTCGGGGGAGATCGTGCCGCTCTGGAGCCCCGCCACCGCGGTCACCAGCTTGAACGTCGAGCCGGTGGGATAGGCGCCGGCCGTGGCGCGGTTGACGAGCGGGGCCCCGGTGTCCTCGGAGTTCAGGCGCCGGAACACCGAGGGCCGCAGCGGCTTGGCGAACAGGTTGGGGTCGAACGAGGGGAACGAGCCCATCCCGACGACCTCGCCCGTGCGCGGGTCCATGGCCACGAAGGCGCCGCCGCGGTTCTTGACGCCGTCGGTGATGGGGATGCCGCCGGCCTCGGACATCGCCTCCTGCCCCGCGCGCTGGAGGTCGAGGTCGAGCGAGAGCTTGAGCTGCTTGCCCTGGAGCGGCTCGCGCTTGGGGAAGATCCCGGTCGAGCGGCCGAAGGCGTCCACCTGGATGCGGGTGGCGCCGGGCCGGCCGCGCAGGTAGCGGTCGTAGGTGTGCTCCAGGCCGCCCTTGCCGACGATCGTCCCCTGCTCGACGCCGCGGAAGCGCGACTCCTCGAGCTCGTCGGGGCTGATCTCCCCCACCGTCCCGAAGATCTGCGCGGCCAGCTCCTTGTGCGGATAGGAGCGCAGGAAGATGCGCTCGACCCTCACGCCGGGGAAGCGGTCCTGGCGCTCGAGCACGAAGTTGCGCACGGCCGGGCTGACGTCCTGCTTGAGCGTCACGTTGGCGTAGGGCAGCAGCTTGCGCTGCTCGTCGATCTCCCGGTCCATCCGCCGCGGCGAGACGCGCAGGATCGGCTGGAGGCGCCGCAGCAGGGCGGTGCGGGCCGGACCGCGCGGCGGGATCCGGTTGGCCTCCAGCTGCACGGCGATCGAGACGCGGTTGTCCACGAGGATGCGCCCGTTGCGGTCGAGGATGTCGCCGCGCGGCGCGGGGACCACGATGTCGCGCACCTGGTTGTTCGACGCCTCGGCCAGGTACTTGTCGCCCGACAGGATCTGCAGGTACCAGAGCCGGAAGAAGATGATCGCGAACATCACAAGCGCGAAGCCGCCGATGACCGCGACCCGGAAGGCGAGCTGCGGCGTGATCGCAGGGCGGTTGTCGGAGTCCAGGTACATCAGACCTCGAGGCCTCGCAGCCCGATCGGGCCGGACGAGATGGTCGAGTCGCGCCTGCCGCGCGGACCCGGCTCCACGAGCAGGACGGG
>DATLOP010000108.1:0-2143 GCA_035536255.1 Solirubrobacteraceae bacterium | reverse complement strand
GCGAACTCGTCGCCGCCGATGCGGAACGCCAGGTCCGCGGCCCGGCCCACCTGCGACAGCGCCGCCGCGAAGTCGCACAGAACCCGGTCGCCCGCCGCATGCCCGCCGGTGTCGTTGACCAGCTTGAAGTCGTCGAGGTCGAACAGCGCCACCGCCAAGCGCCCGCCGTAGCGCCGGCAGCGCTCGAGCTCGCGGGCCACCGTCTCGTGGAACTCGCGGTGGTTGAGCAGCCCGGTCAGCGAGTCGCGGCTGGCCCGCGCCTCCTGGGCGGCGTACAGGCGCGCGTTGGTCAGCGCGATCGCGGCCTGCGCGGCGTAGGACTGCAGCAGGTCGACGTCGCGCGGCAGGAACCCGCCCTCGCCGCCGGCCAGGGCGACCAGCGCGCCGAGCGGGCTGTCGCGGAACGTCAGGGGCGCCGCGCACACCGAGCGCAGCGGCAGGTCGCGGCTGTCGGGCAGGACGGCCAGCTCGGGCACGGTGGCGACGTCCTCGAGCACCAGCGGCGCCTGCAGCAGTCCGGCGGTGGTGGCGGCCCAGCGCTCCAGCGCGGCCACGGACTCCGGCGGCAGGCCGGAGGAGGAGCGGCAGCGCATCGTCCCGCTCTCCTGCACGAGCAGCGCGAACTCGGTCCCGCCGACGGCGTTCTGCGCGTTGTGGGTGATCTTCGCCAGCACCTCGTCGAGGTCCAGCCCGGTCACGAGGTCCTGGAGCGAGGCGTTGAGCCGCTCGGCCACCTCGCTCTCCTGCTCGGCCTGGGCGTGCAGGGCGCGCCAGCGCCGGCGGCGGCTGCGCAGCGCCTTGGTCGTGGCGACCGCCGCGGTGCCGCCCGCGGCGACGCCGGCGGCGGGAAGCAGCGCCGGGGCGGCCAGGGCGGCCGCACCCAGGCCGGCCAGCCCGGCCAGCGCCCAGGCGACGATCCCGCGTGAGCCGTCGTCGCGCGTCCACTCGATGTCGTACACGCACTCCTCGGCGCCGTGGCCGCGGCAGAGCGGGTGGCGCACGCGGGCGGGCGGGCGGCCGAACAGACCCGGCGCCGCCGACATGAGGCCGATGTTGTAGTCGCAGTCCACCGGGCTCCAGGGCGCGCCGTCGAGGCGCACGTTGCGCACGCGCGCGCGGGTGGCGCCGATCTCCAGCAGGTCCATCCGGTGCACGAGGTTGAACTTGGCGTTGATCTTGGGGACGCTGGAGTAGATCGTCCGTGGGGAGCCCAGGGCGCGCAGCGCGAGCTTCAGCGCTCCGCCGACCTGGAGGTCGAGCACGGCCTCGCCGACATGGCGGGCGATCGCCGGGTCGTCGAGAACGCGTCCGGCCGCCTCGAACAGGCGGACGCGCGTGGCGTCGGCGAACCAGCAGTTCTCGTCGCGCAGCTCGGCCTCGCGGCCGTCGAGCCCGGTCTGGCGCAGGAGCGTTTCGACCGCCTCGCGCCCGCCCTCGCGCTCCACGTAGGCCAGGATCAGCCGCATGGTGATCCCGCTCGCCTCGCGCGGCTCTGCGTCCGAGTTGGGAGGGACGCGAGCAGGGGAGCGGGACACCGCTGGGGCCATGTACATGGTTTCGGCGGATTCGTGCCTGAACTTGACCCCCACCGCGTCCTCGGCGGGGGCTAGTCGCCCCGCGATCCGGGTAAGCGTTGCGCGTGGCCCGAGAAGACGACCTGAACGCCCTGATCGAGCGCGCCGAGGAGCGCGGGTGCGTCGACGTGTCCGAGCTGGACGAGATCAGCCGGCGCCTCGACCTGTCGGCGGAGGAGCAGGGCGAGCTCGAGGACCGCCTGGAGGCCCGGGGGGCCGACCTGCGCGACGACTGCGCGCGCGCCGACGCGCCGGCCGTCGCGAGCTACACCAACGCCGAGCTGGCCTCGCAGACCACCGACGCCCTGTCGCTGTTCCTCAACGAGGCCGGCCGCTACCCGCTGCTCACCCCGGACGAGGAGATCGAGCTGGCCCAGCGCATCGAGCGCGGGGACCTGGAGGCCAAGGACCGCCTGGTCAACTCCAACCTGCGTCTGGTCGTGTCCCTGGCCCGCCGCTACCAGGGGGTCGGCGAGCTGTGCCTGCTCGACCTCATCCAGGAGGGCGTGCTGGGCCTGATCCGCGCGGCCGAGAAGTTCGACTGGCGCAAGGGCTTCAAGTTCTCGACG
>DATLOP010000107.1:0-2142 GCA_035536255.1 Solirubrobacteraceae bacterium | reverse complement strand
CCTTGATGTCGTCGTAGTTGGCGAGCTTGATGCCGCACTCGAAGCCGGCCTTGACCTCGCGGACGTCCTCCTTGATGCGGCGGAGCGTCTCGATCGCCAGGTCTTCGGTGATGATCACCCCGCCGCGCGTGAGGCGGATCTTGCTGCCGCGCTGGACGTGGCCGTCGGTGACGAAGCAGCCGGCGACGTTGCCGAGGCGGCTGACCTTGAACACCTGGCGCACCTCCACGTGGCCGTGGAGCTTCTCCCGGATCTCCGGCTCCAGCAGGCCCGACAGCGCCTTCTTGAGGTCGTCGAAGATCTCGTAGATGACGCGGTACAGCCGAATCTCGACGCGGCGCTGCTCCGCCATCTGCCGGGCCGCCTCGTCGGGCACGACGTGGAAGCCGATGATCACGGCGTCCGACGCGTCGGCCAGCTCGACGTCGCTCTCGTTGATGCCGCCGACGGCGGCGTGGATCACGCGGACGCGCACCTCGTCGGTGTTGGCGTCGGTGACGGTCTTCTGGAGCGTCTCGACGCTGCCCTGCACGTCGGCCTTGATGATCAGGTTAATGGTCTTGGTCTCGCCCGCCTTGATGGTGTCCATCAGGTTGGACAGGCTGACCTGGTTCTTGCCGGCGAGCTGCTGGTGGCGCGACAGTTCCTGCCGCTCGGCGGCGATGGAGCGGGCGCGGTCGGCGTCGCCCACGACGAAGAATCGATTACCCGCCGACGGCATCTCGTTGAGGCCGCTGACGATCACGGGCATCGCCGGCGGGGCCTCCTGCACGTGCTCGCCCCGGTCGTTGATCAGGCTGCGGATGCGGCCGTAGCCGTTGCCGGCGAGAAGGACGTCGCCCACCTTGAGCGTCCCGTCCTGCACGAGCACGGTGGCGACCGAGCCGAGGCCGGGGTCGACGCGCGACTCGATGACCACGCCGCGTGCCGGGGAAGTCGGGTCGGCCTTGAGCTCCAGGATCTGCGCCTGTAGGTCGAGGATCTCGATCAGGTCCGGGATGCCCTGGCCCGTCGTCGCACTGGTGCGAACCACTTCGGTGTCGCCGCCCCACTCGACGGGGTTGAGGCCCTGTGCGGCGAGCTGGCCGAGGACCATGTCCGGGTTGGCGTCGGGGCGGTCGATCTTATTGAGCGCGACCACGATCGGCACCTCGGCGGCCTTGGCGTGGTTGATCGACTCGATCGTCTGGGGCTGCACGCCCTCGGCCGCGGAGACGACCAGCACGACCACGTCGGTCATGTCGGCCCCGCGGGCCCGCATGCTGGTGAACGCCTGGTGGCCTGGCGTGTCGATGAACGTCACGCGCTTCTTCTCGCCGTTGCGGTCCAGCTCGACCATCCACGCGGCGGTGTGCTGCGTGATGCCGCCGGCCTCGCCCGCCGCCACGTTCGCGTTGCGGATCTTGTCCAGCAGGCTGGTCTTGCCGTGGTCGACGTGGCCAAGGATGGTCACGACCGGCGGGCGGATCTGCAGCTTCTCCGGGTCGGGCTCGCGGGCCGCGAACTCATCCATCAACTCTTCTTCCAGCGTCGGCTGCTGCGCGACGTGCAGCTCCACGCCGTACTCCAGCGCCAGCATGGCGGCGGTATCGTGGTCGAGGCCGGAGTTGATGGTGATGCCGTGCACGCCCTGGAGGAAGAGCTTGCGGACGATCTCGGTGGACTTGATGCCCAGCGCGGCCGACAGGCTCTTGACGGTAATGGGCTCCTCGATGTCGATCGGCTCGCCGCGCTGCGCGCCGGTCTTGGCGATGATGTGCGTGCCGCGGCGCTGGACGCCCTCGAGGTGCCGGTCGAAGGCGGCGCGGGCGGCGCTGGCGGTGCCGAGGCGAATGCGACGCTCCTCGAGGTCGGCCTCGCTGAACTCGCGCAGCTTTTCCATCGCCTCGCCGCGGCGGCCGTCGGGGCCGCGGCGGCGGTTGGAGTTGGTGCGGCCGCCGCTGCCCTTCTGCAGGGCCTTCTTGCGTGCCTCTTCCTCCTCCTCCTCGCTGATCTTGACGCCGCGCCCGGTCTGCGGGCGGAAGACGGCGGGGCCGGCCGGCGCGCCGGGGCCGCCGCCCTCGCCCATCGGGCGGCGCGGGCGCGGGGTGGGCAGGTTGTCCGCCTTCTCCACCCGCACGACGCGCGGGCCCTGGATCTGGG
>DATLOP010000106.1:0-2913 GCA_035536255.1 Solirubrobacteraceae bacterium | reverse complement strand
TCCGGACCGTCGGGCTGGACGCGGGCTCCGGCGTCGGCGAGGGCGACGGTTCGGTCGCGGGTGGAGCCTCGGACGGCGCCAGTGCCGGGCTCTCGGCTGGCGTGGGCGCCGGCGTTCCCTGTCCCGCGATCGCGGCGCCGGCCGGCATCGGCACCGGCCGCGCGACGGTCCCGCCGCTCGACACGGTGAAGCTCTGGGCGTTGGCGTCGTACGCGAGGTCTCCGACCAGCCCGACCGGGACCTCGCCGGCCGGTCGCCCGGTGCTGTCGATGACGAAGATGCGGCCGCCGCCGTCCGCTTCCACCAGCACCGCGAACCGCCCATCACGGAGGCCGACGACCGCGGCGGGCGCTCCGGGCAGGCGGAGCGATCCCGGGGCGCGCTCGCCGTGGAAGGTCAGCAGTGCATCGGTCCCATCGCGGGACAGCACCGCGATGCGTCCACCGGCGCCGAACGCGGCGCTCACGCCCCCGCGGAATGTCTCCTTCCGGCGGTACGACCCGTCGACCAGGGTCGTCGCCTCGCTCGTCACCAGCAGCGTGCGGCTGCCGTCCGGCTCCGTGACCACGACCCGCGGCGCCGCATCGACGGGGACGAACTGCTCGCGCTCCTTCGTTCCCGCGTTGAAGACCGCGACATGGCCGGGCGAGGACACCGCGTCGGGACCAGCGGGTGTCTGGCCCGGAGGCGCGGCGACGGTGGTCACGAGGATCTTTCTTGTGGCTTCGTCGAATTGGACGCCCGTGGGCGTCTCCTCGAGGTCCAGCTGCGTCCTGCCGACGACCCTGTTGTCCGTGACGTCGATCTCCGTGAGCGTCCTCGCCTCGGCATCGAGGACGATGACGCGGTCGCCGCGCTGGTCGAGCGCCAGGGCACTCGGGCGGCCACCAACGCGAACGACCGTGCGCTCCTCGTGCGTGGTCGCGTCCAGCGCACGCACAAGCCCGGCTTCCGGCTGCACCACGTAGAGCGTGTTCGTGCGCTCGTGGAGCGCGAGCTGCCGCCCGGCGAAGAGCGCCCGTCCCGGCGGGGCTGCGGCCTGGCGCGGGTCCGCTGCCGGAGCCCCTGCCAGCGAGGCGACGATGACGATGGCGATGGCCAGGGCGCCCGCAAGGCCGGCGCGCAGGGGCAAGCCGGGCGCCCAGCTGAGGGGGTCCGCGGCGGGCGGCGGCGCGGTCAGCGCGGCCATGGCGCGATCGACCTTGGGCGACGGGTACACGACGCGGCCGACGATCGCCCGATCGATCGCCGTCCACGCGCCGGCGACCGAACGGCACTCCTGGCACCCGGCGAGGTGGCGCTCGATGAGCGAACGCTCCTCCGGGGCCGCCTCGTCGTCGAACGTGGCGGAGAGCAGCCGGGCCGCCTCGCCACAGGTCAGGCTGGGTATCAGGCGCAGTTGATCGTCCAGGCGAGCCAGCAGGGAAAGGTCCGCTCGACAGGCCGGGCAGGCGTTGACGTGGGCGCGGACGGGGCGGGCCTCGCCTGGCGTGAGCTCGCCGTCGACGAGGGCCGAAAGGGCCTCGAGAGGGGGATGGCTCACGGTACTCACCCGCTACTGAACGCCCGCCGGGGGTGGTTTGTCGCCGTTACCCGCCGTCGTAGGCCTGGCGGAAGGCCGCGCGGGCGCGCGCGATCCGGCTCCGGACGGCCGTCATCGAGCAACCCTGGATCTCGGCGATCTCCTTGTAGGAGTAGCCCTCGAGGGCGTGAAGGAGGAGGGCGCCGGCGTTCTCCGGGGGGAGCGTCCGCAGCACGGCCTGGACGTGCTCGCGCTGGGGGAGCTCCGCCTGGGCGTCGGAGACCGTGGGCTCGACGGACGTGCCGGTGATCTTGCCAAGGCGCAGCCAGACGAACCGGCGGCGACGGCGGATCGTGTCGATCGCGGCGTTCGTGGCCACGCGGTACAGCCACGGAAGGATCTTGTGGTCGGTGGTGAAGGTGGCGAGGCTGCGGAACGCCTTGGTGAAGACGTCCTGCGTGAGATCGTCGGCGAGATCGGCGTCGGCCGTGAGGCGCAGCAGGAACGTGTAGACGCGCCCCTTGTACGCCGCGTACACGAGCTCGAAGGCCTGCGAATGCGACTCGCGCGCGAGCGCGACAAGCTGCGCATCCGACAGCTGCGCCGCCTCCGGAGGTCCACTCTCCCGAATGGCGTCGTCGCGCAGCGCCGAGAACGGGACCGCCATGCCCCCTGAGGGCGATGTCACGCGAAACCCCCCACCGCGAAGGGCGTAAGACTACCGCGCGGCGGGCTCCCGGTCCACGTAATCGGTCAACGCTTGCGGAGGGTCACCCTGAAAGTCGTCGGTCCGGTGGGGGTCACCCGCATGGTGAGCAGCTGGTACTCGGACGTGAAGTAGTGAAGGTCGTAGGAGACCGTCGGGATCTGCGGCGCGTCGAAGAAGAAGATCCCGTTCGCGTTGGTGCGCGGGCTGTACTGGAGGCAGCCGTGAGGCCCGATGGCCACGCAGACGTCGGGGATGGGCCGGCCCTGCTCGTCAACGACGAGGCCGTGGACGCGCCAGATGGCCGGATCCGGGGTGGGCGTGGGCGTCGGGGCGGCGGCCACGGCGGCCGTCGGCGCCGGTCGAGCGTCCGAGGCCGCGGGAGAGGGGCCTGCGGCGGAGGGTTCGGGGGGCGGCGAGGTCGGCGCCGCGTAGTCGCCTGCGCTCCCGTAGCCCTCCGCGGCAGCGTCCGGGGAAGGGGACGCGGGGCTGGACGGCGTCGAGGCCTGCGAGGCTGGCGACGGGTCCGCGACGGGCGTCGGCGGCGGCTCCGCCCGCGGCCCGGCCGGCACGCAGTCGGCGAGCAGCAGCGCGAGGAGACCCGCGCGCGCGAAGGCGCCCGCGATCATCGCTACGGCGCCGGGAACCCTTCGTAGATCATGGCGTTGTCCCCCCCGGCGGCCAG
>DATLOP010000105.1:0-8610 GCA_035536255.1 Solirubrobacteraceae bacterium | reverse complement strand
CGCGGTGACGGCGCCCGCCGCCGAGGCGCGGGTGCCGCCGCTCATGTCGCCCGAGCCCGCCCGTCCGGTCATGAAGTAGCCGAGGTCGACGCGGATCGCCCGGTCGCCCGCCTCGCGCAGCGCGAGCGCCCCGGCGAGGTTCCCCGGCACCCAGTCGTAGCCCATGGCGGTGACCAGGCCGCACCCGGCGGCCTGGGCGCCCGGCCCGTAGCGCTCGAAGACGGCGCGCACGAACTCGGGCTCGCCGGTCGAGTCGACGTAGTGGGCGCCCGAGGCGATCGCCGCCTCGACGGCCGGCCCGCCCCAGCGGGCGAACGGTCCCACCGTGGTGACCAGCACGTCCCCGCGCTCCACGAGCGCGCGGACCGTGTCCGGGCGCGACACGTCGGCCGTAGCGGTCTCCAGGCCGCCGCCCAGCTCGGCCGCCAGGTCGTCGAGCTTGCCCGGGCTGCGCGCGGCCAGCACCGGCTTCTCGCCGCGGTTCACCAGCGCCTGGGCGGCGAGCTTCCCCGTGTACCCCGTCGCGCCGAAGAGGACTATGCGAGCCATCGCGCGGAGCCTATCCATCCCCTTCACTACCCTTACGTCTCGATGGATGAGCGGCTGCTAGCTGAGCGGCTGATCACCTACGACACCTCGACCGTAGACGGGCTGCGGGCCGCCGCGGGCTTCGTCAAGGGTTGGCTGGGATCGCGCGACATCGACGTGATCGATCGCGAGCACCAGGGGTTGCCGGTGATCACCGCCGAGGTCGGCGCGGACGAGCAGTCCGGCGCCCCGACGGTGATCCTGCACGGACACCTCGACGTGGTCCCGGGCCACGACGAGCAGTTCGAGCCCCGCGTGGAGGGCGACCGCCTGATCGGGCGCGGCGCCTACGACATGAAGGGCGCGCTGGCCGGGATCATGTGCGCGCTGCGCGACGCGGCCGGCCAGCGCGACGTCCGCGTCCTCTTCGTCTGCGTCCCCGACGAGGAGTCCGACGAGATGGACGACCGCTCGACCGACGCCCTGGTCAAGGCGGGCCTGACGGCGGACTTCGCGATCACCGGCGAGCCGACCGACCTGCACATCGGGGTCCAGGCCAAGGGCGTCGTCGCCTTCCGGATGCGGGTCGACGGCAAGGCGGCGCACGGCTCGACGCCCTGGGAGGGCGACAACGCGGTGCTCAAGGCGGTCGACGTGTTCCGGGCGATCGAGACGCTGCCCTTCGCGCGCGAGTCCTCGGACCTGTTCGACCGGCCCTCGATGAACCTGGGGCGCATCCTGGGCGGCGACGCCATCAACAAGGTGCCCGACACGTGCTTCGCCGACGTCGACGTGCGCTACCTGCCCGGCCAGGACGCGGGGCAGATCCTCTCCCAGATCCGCGCGCTCGGCGTCGAGGTGCTCAAGACCTTCATCCGCCCGCCGGCGATCGTGTCGCGCACCGACCCCTACGTGGGCGCGCTGCGCGAGGCGGTCGGCGCGGCCGTGCCGGGCGAGGTGCTCAGCGTGGGGCGCGACGGCGCCTCGGACGCGGTGTCGTTCCTGGAGGCCGGGATCCCGGCGGTCGAGTTCGGGCCGGTCGGCGGCGGGCACCACGGCCCCGAGGAGTGGGTCTCGGTGGCCTCGCTGGAGCGCTACCGCGAGGCGCTGGGCGCGTTCGTGCGCGGGGTCGGCGCGGCGGGCGAGCGTCCGGGCGGCCTGCGGGCGGTCGAGGGAGGCTCGGCATGAGCCCCGAGGGCCCGCCCCGCCTGGCCTGGGCCATGTGGAAGCGCTTCGCGCTGGCCGCGGTCCTGATCGTGAGCATGGCCGCCGCGACCACGGCCACCGCCGGGCTGCTCGAGGTCCGCGACCTCGAGCGGGCGCTGACGCAGGGCGGGACCAAGCCGGCGCTGAAGATCCCGGAGCTGACGCCGGCCGAGCGGGGCCCGCAGACGATCCTGATCATGGGCTCCGACGTGCGCAAGGTCGACCGCGAGCGGGGCCTGAAGGGCAACTCGGACACGATGATCCTCGTGCGCCTGGACCCGACCAAGAAGGCCACGGCGCTGCTGTCCATCCCGCGCGACCTCAAGGCGCGCATCCCCGGCTACGGCACCCAGAAGATCAACGCCGCGTTCCCCGAGGGCGGGGTGCGGCTGACCGTGCGCGCGATCCAGGAGAACCTGCCCGGGATCAAGATCAACCACGTCGTCAACACCAACTTCAAGGGGTTCAAGGCGCTGGTCAACCGGATCGGCTGCATGTACGTCGACATCGACCGCCGCTACTTCAACGACAACGCGCGCGCCTACGCCACGATCGACGTCAAGTCCGGCTACCAGAAGATGTGCGGCGACCGGGCGCTGGACTACGTCCGCTTCCGCCACGAGGACACCGACCTCGTCCGCGGCGCGCGCCAGCAGGACTTCATCCGCCAGTCGCGCACCCAGCTGGGCGTCCAGGAGCTGCTGGGCGACCGCAAGAAGCTGCTGGCGCTGTTCGGGCGCTACACGGACACCGACATCCGCGGCACGACCGAGCTGCTGCGGCTGTTCAAGGTCGTGGCGTTCTCGATGGGCCACCCGATCCAGGAGGTGCGCTTCCGGGCCGACATCGGACCGTCCTACGTGACCGCGTCGGCGTCGCAGAAGCGGCGCACGATCAGCGAGTTCCTCAACGCGCGCTCCTCCCAGGGGCCGCGCGGGCGCAACCGCTCGGCGCCGCGGCTGCCCACCCAGCGTCGCCGCCGCCCGCCGACCGTCGACTCGCTCGGCCTGGAGGAGGCCAAGACGGCGGGCGAGGACCAGGCCATCGCCGCCGCGCCCAACGTGCCGTTCCCCGTGCTCTTCCCGCGGCTGCGCAAGGCGGGGTCGGTGTACGTGGACGTCCCGCGGACCTACGTCATCGACGGGCCGGAGGGCAAGCGCTACCCGTCCTACCGGATCGTCGCGCGCACCGGCGAGCTGGGCGCCTACTACGGGATCCAGGGGACGACGTGGAAGGACCCGCCGCTCCTCCAGAACCCGTCCGAGACGCAGAAGCTGACCGGCGGGCGCACCCTGCTGCTCTACGGCGACGGCAACCGCCTGCGCCTGGTGGCCGTCAAGACGCCGACCGCGTCCTACTGGGTCTCCAACACGCTGCTGCTGTCGCTGACCAACCGCCAGATGGTCGCCATCGCCCGGTCGCTCCAGCGCATCGGCGCCCGATAGCGGTCCCGCTATAGCCTCCGCGCGCATGCCGCAGCCCGAGCCGATAGCGGTCATCGGAACCGGCTACGTGGGTCTCGTCACGGCGGCGGGGTTCGCGGAGCTGGGGTCCGAGGTCTTCTGCGTCGACGTCGACGCGGACAAGGTCGCGCGCCTGCAGGCGGGCGAGGTGCCGATCTACGAGCCGGGGCTGCAGGAGCTGGTGGCCGCCACTCGCGACCGCCTGCACTTCTCCACCGAGTTGGCGCCCGCGGTGGAGCGGGCGCGGCTGCTGTTCGTGGCCGTGGGCACGCCGGCCACGTACTCGGGCGACGCCGACCTCTCGGCCGTGCGCTCGGTCGTCGAGTCGCTGCCCGACGCCCGCGAGCGCGCGGTCGTCATGAAGTCCACGGTGCCCTGCGGGACCGGGGTGGCCATCCAGCGCATGCTGGCCGAGCGCGGCCGCGGCGCCTACGAGTACGTGTCCTGCCCGGAGTTCCTGCGCGAGGGCACGGCGCTGGCCGACTTCCGTCACCCCGACCGCGTGGTGGTGGGCGACTCCGGCGGCTGGGCCGGCGACGCCGTGGAGGCGCTGTACGCGCCGCTGGACGCGCCCGTCGTGCGCACCGACCTCGCCTCGGCCGAGATGGTCAAGCTCGCCTCCAACGCCTTCCTGGCCACCAAGATCTCGTTCATCAACGAGATCGCCAACGTGTGCGAGGAGACCGGCGCCGACGTCATCGAGGTGGCGCGCGGGATGGGCCTCGACGCCCGCATCAGCCCGAGCTTCCTGCACGCGGGGCTGGGCTACGGCGGCTCGTGCCTGACCGGCTCCGAGACGGTGCTGGCGCGCCATCACGGCCGCACGACGCTGCTGACCTTCGAAACGCTGTGGAAGCGGCTGGAGGCCTTCGGCGAGGCGGAGGAGGACGGCGTGATCGCGCCGGACGCGCTGGAGGTGCTCTCGTGGGTCCCGGGCGAGCCGGAGCCGATGTTCCTACCGGTGATGTGCGTGACGCGGCGAGCGTACGACGGCGACGTGCTGGAGGTCCGCACGAAGATGGGCCGCCGAGTCACCTGCACCCCCGACCATCCCTGGGTCGTCGGCGACGGGGCCGGCGGCGAGCCGGAGGTCAAGCTGGCCGAGGACCTGACCGCCGAGGACTGGATCCCGCTGGCGCTCGGGCGCGCCGAGCCGACCGACGGGGCGGCGGCCGCCGCGCTGGTAGGAGCGGCTGACTGCGCCCGGCTGTCCCCCGACCAGGTGATCGTCCGGCCCGCGCGCGAGCACGTGGATGCGATGGCCCGCGACGCCCTGCCCGTGCCGCGGCGCTACGACGTCCGCCGGACCGGCGCGATGCGCCTGCACGAGGCGGCGGCGGCCGGCGTCCCGCTGCGCGGCGCGACGTTCGGCACGGCGCGCAACGGGAACTTCGTCCCCGGCGAGCTGCCCCTGGACGAGGCGTTCTGGCGGGTCGTGGGGCTGTACGTGGCGGAGGGGCACACTGCGGTCGAACGCGAGCGCCACCGCATCACCTGGTCATTCCACCCCGACCGCGAGCAGCATCTCGTCGACGAGGTGGTCGGGTTCTGGCTTCGTCACGGCGTCCGGGCGCTCGTCGGGACGCCCGCGACCTCGAAGACAGTCAGCGTCTCGTCGCGGCTCCTCGGCGCCTGGTGGCTCCAGGTCCTCGGCCTGGGCCGCACGAGCTACGAGCAGCGCCTGCCGGATCTGATCTGGGACCGGCCGGAGGCGGACAAGTGGGCGCTGCTGTCCGGGCTGTGGGAGGGCGACGGCTCGTGGTCGCTGGTCAACGGTGGTCCGAGCGCCATCCTCGAGCTCGGCACGATCAGCGATGAGCTGGCCGACGGGGTCCTGCGGCTCCTCGGCGACCTGGGGATCGTGGCCTCGCGCCGGATCGGCCGGACCGCCAAGTCGACCAAGGACACGCACTGGATCCGCGTGAGCGGCGCGGAGCAGATCGAGCGCGCGATCCGGCTCGTGCCGGAACGCGACCGCGCCGGTGTGTTGACGACGATCGGGTTGCAGTCGCAGCGCATCGCGCCGACCGGGTACCGCCGGTTCGGCGAGGGGCCGGCCTGGGTGCGAGTCCGCGGCGCCGCGCGGCGCCCGTTCGAGGGACACGTCTACTCGGTGGAGGTGCCTGGGCCCCATACGTTTGCGGCTACGGGTGGACTTATCAGCCACAACTGTTTTCCCAAGGACGTATCAGCTTTGAAGCAACTGGCCGGCAACACCGGCTACCACTTCCAGCTGCTGGGCGCGGTGATCGAGGTCAACGAGCTGCAGAAGCGCCGGCTCGTGGCCAAGCTGCAGAAGCACCTCGGCGAGCTGGTGGGCAAGCGGGTGGCGCTGCTCGGGCTGGCCTTCAAGCCGCACACCGACGACATGCGCGAGGCGTCCTCGCTGGTCCTGGCGGCGCGGCTGCAGGCCGAGGGCGCGCACGTCAGCGCCTACGACCCGGTGGCCGAGGCGCAGGCGCGCGAGCGGATGCCCGGCGTGGACTTCGCCGACTCGGCCCTGGGCGCCGTGGCGGACGCCGACGCGGTCGTCCTGGTCACCGAGTGGCCGGAGTTCCGCGAGCTGGACTGGAACGCCGTGCGCGAGGCCATGGCCGGCCAGCTCGTGGTGGACGGGCGCAACGCGCTGGAGCCCGAGGCGCTGCGCGCCGCCGGGCTGGCCTACGAGGGCGTCGGGCGGCGCTAGATGCCCGACGCCGCGACCATCTGATGCAGGCCGTGATCCTCGTCGGGGGGGAGGGGACCCGCCTGCGG
This sequence comes from Solirubrobacteraceae bacterium, assembly GCA_035536255.1. Classification (GTDB taxonomy): domain Bacteria; phylum Actinomycetota; class Thermoleophilia; order Solirubrobacterales; family Solirubrobacteraceae; genus AC-38. The sequence continues at coordinate 2,659 of DATLOP010000105.1, read as the reverse complement.
CCGCTCACGTCCACGGTCCCCAAGCCGGTCGTCCCGCTGGTCGACCGCCCGTTCATCGCCTACATGCTGGAGTGGCTGCGGGGGCACGGGGTGGACGACGTCGTCATGTCGTGCGGCTTCCTGGCCGCGGGCGTGCGCAACGTCCTGGGCGACGGGGCGGCGTACGGCATCCGGCTGCGCTACGTCGAGGAGCCGCGGCCGCTGGGCACCGGCGGCGCGGTCAAGTACGCCGAGTCGCTGCTCGACGAGCGCTTCCTGATGCTCAACGGGGACGTGCTGACCGATCTCGACCTCTCGGCGCAGATCGCCCAGCACGAGGCCAAGGGCGCGCGTGGCACGCTGGCGCTCATCCCGGTCGAGGACCCCAGCGCCTACGGGCTCGTCCGCACGGAGCCCGACGGGGCCGTGCGCGAGTTCCTCGAGAAGCCCAGCCCCGACCAGATCGACACCGACCTGATCAGCGCCGGCGCCTACGTGCTCGAGCGCGACGTGCTGGAGCTGATGCCGCCCGACCAGCCGTGCTCCATCGAGCGCGACGTCTTCCCGCGCCTGGTCGGCAACGGGCTCTACGGCTACGCCGGCCAGGGCTACTGGCTGGACATCGGGACGCCCGAGCGCTACCTGCAGGCCACCTTCGACATCCTCGAGCGCAACGTGCGCACCGGGGCGGGCGAGCGCCTGGGCGACGACTTCCTGGCCGTCGACGGCGCGCAGGTCGCCGGGCGCGTGGTCCCTCCCGCGCTCGTCGAGCCCGGCTGCACGGTCGGCGAGGGGGCGCGCATCGGCGCCCTGGCCGTCCTGGCGGCCGACGTCGCGGTGGGCGCGCGGACCGAGGTCGAGCGGGCGGTCGTCCTGCGCGGCGCGCGGATCGGCGCCGACTGCCGGCTGTCGGACTGCATCGTCGCGTCGGGCGTGCGGATCGGCGACCGCACGCGCGTGGAGGGCGGCGCCGTGCTCGGCGAGGGCGTGTCGATCGGGGCGGATAACGTCGTGGGCGCCGGGGCGCGTATCTTCCCGGGCGTGAGCCTGCCCGACGGCGCGATCTCGTTCTGATGGAGGGGGCGACGAGCACCCTCGACGCACCCACCGTCGGCGCCGTCGACACCACCTCCCAGCTCGCCGACATCCTCGCTCTCCCCGAGCAGCTGCGCGACGCCGCCTGGAAGGTCGAGTCGGCCGGGATCGCGCCCTTCGACGCACCCGGCGGCCTGATCGTGGCCGGGATGGGCGGCTCGGCCATCGGCGGGCTGCTCGCCCGCTCGGCGCTCGGCGACCGCGCCTCGCGCCCCATCGGCGTGGCGCGCGGCTACGAGCTGCCGGCGTGGGCGACCCCGGACACCGCCGTGCTTTGCAGCTCCTACTCGGGGGAGACCGAGGAGACGCTGGCGTGCTACGAGGCGGCGGGGGCGCTGGGCGCGCCGCGGATCGTCGCCACCACCGGTGGGCGCCTGGCCGAGCTGGCCCGCGCCGACGGCGTGCCGATCATCCCCGTGGCCGGCGGCTACCAGCCCCGGGCCGCGGTCGCCTACATGACCGTGGCCGCGCTCGAGGTGGCCGCGCTGAGCGGCGCCGCGCCCAGCGTGCGCTCCGAGGTCGACGTGGCGGCGGCCCACGCCGAGGAGCTGGTCGCGGAGTGGGGCACCGACGGGCCCGAGGACTCGGAGGCCAAGTCGCTGGCGCGCGACCTGGCCGGCGCCGTCCCGCTGATCGCCGGCTGCGGGCTCACCGCGCCGGTGGCCTACCGCTGGAAGACGCAGCTCAACGAGAACGCCAAGCTGCACGCCTTCGCGCACGAGCTGCCCGAGCTCGACCACAACGAGCTGGTCGGGTGGACCGCGCCGCAGGACGGCGTCCCCTTCGCCGCGGTGTTCCTCGACGACGCCTACCTGCACCCCCGCGCGCGCCGGCGCATCGAGCTGACCTGCGAGCTGATCGACCCGGCGGCCGCCGTGACCCGCGTCGTGACCAGCCGCGGCGAGACGCCGACCGAGCGCGTGGTGTCGCTGGTGCTGCTGGGCGACCTGGTCTCGCTGTACGTGGCCGTGCTGCGCGGGGTCGACCCGGGCCCGGTCGAGCTGATCGATCGCCTCAAGGCCGAGCTCGCCGACTCGCAGTAGCCGGGATGGCGGGGCTGCTGAGCGTCGAGACGGCCCCGGACGCGACCGCGGTCGCCCTGGTCACCCTGCGCCGCCCGGAGAAGCGCAATGCGCTGTCGATCGAGCTGCGCGACGAGCTGGCGGCGGCCTTCCGCCTCCTGGCCCAGGACGACGGGGTGGCCTGCGCCGTCCTGACCGGCGAGGGCTCGGCGTTCTGCGCCGGCATGGACGTGACGCAGTTCGGCGGCGACCGCGCCCACCGCGAGCGGCTGGTCGAGTCCAGCCTGGCCGCCTTCGGCGCCGTGGCGCGCTTCCCCAAGGCCGTGGTCGCCGCGGTCAACGGCCCGGCGATCGCCGGCGGCTTCGTCCTGGCCCTGCACGCCGACGTGCGGGTGGCCGGGCTGGCCGCGCGCTTCGGCTTCACCGAGCTGCCGCGCGGCATCCCGCCGTCCTATGCCGCCGCCCTGGGCGGCCTCCCCGAGCCGGTGGCGCGCGATCTGTGCCTGACCGGGCGCCTGATGGACGCGGCCGAGGCGCACCGCCACGGCCTCGTGACCGCGGTC
>DATLOP010000104.1:0-12514 GCA_035536255.1 Solirubrobacteraceae bacterium | reverse complement strand
GCACTGGGCCCTGTCGCGGTATCGCCGGGCCGCGATCGTCCGCCCCGACCGCGTCGCGGCGACCACCGAGGTCAAGTACCGCCCGGAGGACCGGATCGAGCTCGTGCCCGCGCGCCGCGTGGTGCGGATCGTGCGCGCCGGCGAGCGCGCTCGCTACGCCGCCACCGTCCCCGACCAGCTCGAGGGCCCGCTGCCCCGGGGCACGCGCGCCGGGACCCTGACCGTCCGCCTGCGCGGCCGCGTCGTGGCGCGCGTCCCGCTCGTCACGGCCCAGCCGGTCCCGAAGGTCTCGCTGCTCGAGCGGGCGGCCGACCGGATTCTGGAACCCGTTACCCTCGCGCTTGTGGTCGTCGTCCTCACGGCAGGGGGGTTGCTGGGCGCGGCGCTGGTCCGGCGCCGGCGCTCCGGCGAAGGGGCGGTCGCCGGGTGATCATCACCGTCACGCTCAACGCGGCGATCGACAAGACGCTGGAGGTCCCGAACTTCCGCCTCGGCCGCCGCCACCGCAGCGTCGAGCAGCGCACGATGGCCGGCGGCAAGGGGGTCAACGTGGCCCGCGCCATCAAGCGCCTGGGCCAGCCGGTGATCGCCACCGGGTTCGCCGGCGGCTCGGCGGGGACGCGGATCGTCGAGCAGCTGACCGAGGAGTCGATCCTCAACGACTTCGTGCGCATCCGCGAGGAGTCGCGCACCAACACCGCCGTCCTGGACCCGACCAACGGCGAGCAGACCGAGATCAACGAGCCCGGGCCCATGGTCACCGAGGCCGAGGCCGAGCTGTTCGCCGACAAGCTGCGCTACCTGGCCCAGGGCGCCCAGGTCGCGGTGTTCGCGGGCAGCCTGCCGCGGGGGATCGACAGCGCCTTCTACGCGGCGCTGATCGGCGACCTGCGCAAGCTCGGCGTCACCACCGTCCTGGACACCGACGGCGAGCCGCTGCGCCACGCCGTGCGGGCGCAGCCGTCGGTCGTCTCGCCCAACGTCGAGGAGGCCGAGGAGCTGGTCGGCCACGAGTTCAACGACGACGAGGACCGCACGATCGCCGTGCGCGAGATGGCCGAGCTGGGCGCCGGGGAGGCGATCATGACCGTGTCGGACGGGTGCTTCGCCCAGGTGCTGGAGGACGGCGGGCCGCGCCTGTACCGCGTGCGGATGGACGAGCTGGAGCCGCGCGCCGCCGTCGGCTCGGGGGACGCGTTCCTCGCCGGGTACGTGGCCGCCCGCTACACGGGCAGCCCGCCCGCCGAGTGCCTGCGCTTCGGCGTGGCCTGCGGGGCCGAGTCCACGCAGCACCTCGGCGCCGGCCTGCTCGACCCCCGCGAGGTCGAGCGGCTGATCGGCGAGGTCGAGGTCACGGCGATCGAGGTTCCGGCCGAGGTCTCGTAACCGCCGGAAAGAGCGGGGTCGCTACCCTTGATCGTCCGTCCCGCGTCCTAGGATCACGAAATGGAAGTTGAGATCGGTCGCGGCAAGAAGGCCCGCCGCGCATATGGCTTCGACGACGTCGCGATCGTGCCGTCCCGGCGCACCCGCGATCCCGACGACGTGGACATCTCATGGAAGCTCGGCGACTACCGCTTCGAGCTCCCGCTGCTGGCCTCGGCGATGGACGGCGTCGTCTCGCCCGAGACCGCCGTGCTGGTGGGCCAGCTCGGCGGCCTGGCCGTCCTGAACCTCGAGGGCATCTACACCCGCTACGAGGACGCCGACGAGCAGCTCGAGCGCATCGCCGGCCTCCCGCCGGACCTCGCCACGCGCGAGATGCAGGACATCTACGCCGCGCCGGTCAAGCCCGAGCTCATCTCCCGGCGCATCGAGGAGATCAAGGCCCAGGGCGTCGTGGCCGCGGCCTCGCTCACCCCGCAGCGCGTGGCCCAGTACCACGACCTGGCGCTGGAGGCCGGGCTGGACATCCTCGTGATCCAGGGGACGGTCGTCTCCGGCGAGCACGTGTCCGAGTCGGTCGAGCCGCTCAACCTCAAGGAGTTCATCCCCTCGCTGGACGTGCCCGTCGTGGTCGGCGGCTGCGCCAGCTACCACACCGGCCTGCACCTGATGCGCACCGGCGCGGCCGCCGTGCTGGTCGGCGTCGGCCCGGGCGCCGCGTGCACCACCCGCGGCGTGCTGGGCATCGGCGTGCCCCAGGCCACCGCGATCGCCGACGTGGCCGCCGCCCGCTCCCAGCACATGCTGGAGACGGGCGAGTACGTGAAGGTCATCGCCGACGGCGGCATGCGCAACGGCGGCGACGTGGCCAAGGCCATCGCCTGCGGGGCGGACGCCGTGATGATCGGCTCCCCGCTGGCCCGGGCCTACGAGGCGCCCGGGCGCGGCTACCACTGGGGGATGGCCACGTTCCACCCCACGCTGCCGCGCGGCGCGCGCGTTTCCACGCTGCAGAACGGCTCGATGGAGGAGATCCTGGTCGGCCCGGCCCGCGAGAACGACGGCACGTTCAACCTCATGGGCGGGCTGCGGACCTCGATGGCCACCTGCGGCTACAAGGACATCGCCGAGTTCAACCGCGCCGAGCTGATGGTCGCCCCCGCCCTGCAGACCGAGGGCAAGCAGCTCCAGCGCGACCAGGGCGTCGGCATGGGCAACAACGGCATGAAGGTGGCCGCGCTCGTAAATGAGTGACGGGGCGGTGGGGACGGTGGCGCCGACCCCAGAGGGGGCGCCCGCCGAGCCGCCCGTCGCCACGGAGGAAGTCGTAGTTCTGGACTACGGCGGCCAGTACTCCCAGCTGATCGCCCGCCGGGTGCGCGAGCTGGGCGTGTTCTCCGAGCTGCTGCCCCACCACGTGGCGATCGAGGAAATCGAGCGCCGCAAGCCGTGTGGCCTCATCCTCTCCGGCGGGCCGGCGTCGGTGTACGCTGAGGGCGCGCCGAAGCTCGACCGCCGGCTGCTCGAGCTCGGGGTCCCGGTGCTGGGCATCTGCTACGGCATGCAGCTCGTCACGCGCGACCTCGGCGGCCGGGTCGAGGGGGCCGAGGTGGGCGAGTTCGGGCGCTCGGACCTGCGCGTGCTCGACCCCGGCCGCCTGCTGGCCGGCCTCCCGGCCGAGCAGACGTGCTGGATGTCGCACCGCGACACCGTGTTCGAGCCCCCGCCCGGCTTCACCGCCCTGGCCTCCTCGACCGCCTCGCCGGTGGCCGCGCTGGAGGACGTCGAGCGGGGGATCTACGGCATCCAGTTCCACCCCGAGGTCGTCCACACGCCGTACGGCAACGCGGTGCTCGAGCGTTTCCTGGGCGAGATCTGCGGGTGCGAGCGCACGTGGAGCGCGACGTCGATCATCGACGAGCAGGTCGAGCGCATCCGCGCCCAGGTCGGCACGGGCCGCGTCATCTGCGGGCTGTCGGGCGGCGTGGACTCCAGCGTCGCGGCGATGCTCGTCCACCGGGCGGTGGGCGACCAGCTGACGTGCGTGTTCGTCGACCACGGGCTGATGCGCAAGAACGAGGGCGAGCAGGTCGTCGCCGCCTTCCGCGACCAGTTCAAGGTGCCGCTGATCGCCGTGGACGCCGAGGACCGCTTCCTGGCCCGCCTGGCCGGCGTCACCGACCCCGAGACCAAGCGCAAGATCATCGGCGAGGAGTTCATCCGGGTCTTCGAGGAGGAAGCGTCGTCCCTGGAGGGAGCGCGCTACCTCGTCCAGGGGACGCTGTACTCCGACGTGATCGAGTCCGGCGGCGGGACCGGCGCGGCCACGATCAAGTCCCACCACAACGTGGGCGGGCTGCCCGAGGACCTCGAGTTCGAGCTCGTCGAGCCCCTGCGCACGCTGTTCAAGGACGAGGTGCGCCGGGTCGGCGAGGAGCTGGGCATGCCCGAGCGCCTGGTCTGGCGCCAGCCGTTCCCCGGCCCCGGCCTGGCCATCCGGATCGTCGGCGGCGAGGCCACGCGCGAGCGGCTGAGCCTGCTGCGCGACGCCGACTTCATCCTCCAGGACGAGATCCGCCGGGCCGGCCTGTACCGCGAGCTGTGGCAGTCCTTCTGCGTGCTGCCCGACATCCGCACCGTCGGGGTCCAAGGCGACGAGCGCACCTACGGCAGCGTCGTGGTCATCCGCGCCGTCACCTCCGACGACGCGATGACCGCCGACTGGGCCCGCCTGCCCTACGACCTGCTCGAGCAGATCGCCTCCCGGATGATCGCCGAGATCCGCGACGTGAACCGCGTCGTGCTCGACATCACGTCGAAGCCGCCGGGCACCATCGAGTGGGAGTAGCCCCGGCGGCGTCAGATCCGCAGGGCCCACGCCAGGCCCTGTGAGACCAGGCGCCGGTGGTAGGGCAGGCGCCAGGTCTCGCTGAAGTGGCCGAGCGCGTCGTAGAAGACCCGCCCCCGGCCTTCCGTCCGCGCCCACACGAGCGGGATGTCGGGCCGCGCCTCGTCGGAGATGCTGGCGGGATCCAGGCGGACCAGGACGCGCGCCCGGCGGCGGGGCGAGGCACGGAACTCGTAGAACTCCTCGTGCATCCGGTACGAGCGCGGCAGTCCGCGGACGATGGCGTGGGTGGGTCCCTCGACAAGCAGCCGGCCGCTCTGCGCGCTGCCGTGGCGCTGGAACTCCGCGCCCAGCAGCGGCTCGTAGGCCGGCCACTCGTGCCAGGTGTCGCTCGCCGAGTGGGTTCCCACGAGCGCCCCGCCGCGGCGAACGAAGTCCCGGAGCGCCGAGCGGCTGGGCAGCGGGAGCTCGCCGGTGGTGTTGGCCAGGACGACCGCGGACGCCCCGCGCAGCCGCGCGACCGTCAGGCCCGCCGCGCCGGAGGAGCGCAGGTGGACGACGTCGTAGCGCGGGCTGCGCCGGCCGAGCTCCTGGAAGAAGGCGACCGCCGCGGGGATCGAGTCGTGGACGAAGCCGCGCGTCTCGCTGACCACGTACACGCGCTTCGGCGCCGCGGCGGCGGGGGAGGCCAGGATCGCGCCGGCGACCAGGCACGCGATGAGGACGGCGGGCGCGCGCACGCACACAGGCTAGCCGCGGGCCCACGCTGGACGCTGGGGGCGCCCGCGCGGCTCGCCTAGCGCCGGTCCCAGGCGCGCAGGAAGGGGAGCGGGTCGATCGGGCGCCCGCCGCCCCACCAGGGGCCCGACCACAGCTCGAAGTGCAGGTGGCAGGCGGTCGAGTTCCCGGTGTTCCCGACGTGGCCGATGAGCTGGCCGGTGCGCACGCGGGCGCCCTCCGGGACCGGCGAGCGCTCGCGCAGGTGCATGTAGGCGTGCTGGTGGCGGCTGCCCGTCTCGTCGATGACGACGTAGTGGCCGGCCGCCGACTGGGACGCGTTGACGATCACCCGGCCGCCGCGGGCGGCGACCAGCGGCGTGCCGCACGCGGCCAGGACGTCCTGGCCGCGGTGGCCGCGGCCGGAGACCGGCCCGAAGCGGTTGACCGCCACGCCGTAGTCGTGGCGCCCGCGGATGGGGAAGACGTGGCCGCGGAAGTCGAACGACTGGCTGAGCGCGGCGGGGGCCTGCGCGGGCCGGGCGCCGACGGACGCGGACGGCGTGGCCGCGGCGCCGGCGAACACGTCGAAGCGGTAGCGGCCGTCGGCGGGGACGCGGCCGCCGGCCAGGCCGTTCCAGCTCGCCGTGCGGGGGACGTAGGGCGCGGCCGTGTCCGGTCCCCAGCGGGCCACGACGGCCCCGTCGCGCACACGCACCAGGTCGACGCGCACGGCGACCGCGGCGGTGCCGGCCACGCCGTAGAGCAGGCGGGCGGGCCGCGGGCCGTCGAAGTGGACGGCGCGCGCCGAGAGCTGGGCCACGAGCGGCCCGCGCACGACCGGACGCGGGGCGTCGCGGGGCGGGGCGGGGGCCGGAGCCGTCCCCCCGGTCGTCCCCGGGCCGGAGACGGGCGACGCGGGAGCCGGAGTGGCCGCAGCAGCCGGGCCGGCGGCGGCGGATCCCGCGGCGAGCGCGGCGATGGCTATCCCTCTGGCCCTCCGGGCTCGGGCGTGAGCCGACGACAAGCGAATCCCTCCGGTTGTGCGCCTCCGGGGGGTGTTCGACGTCCGGCCCGCGCGGCCTCCCGACGTTCCCTATCATCAACCCGGCCGCGCGCCGCGCGGTTTTTACGTGCGCATGAAGACCTACGTCGCCACTCCAGCGGACCGCGAGCGCAACTGGCTCGTGGTGGACGCCACCGACAAGACGCTCGGCCGCCTGGCCACCCAGGTGGCCGACCTGCTGCGCGGCAAGGGCAAGCCCGTCTACACCCCCCACGTGGACACCGGCGACTTCGTGATCGTGGTCAACGCCGAGAAGATCGCCGTGACCGGCAACAAGCGAGCCGACAAGCGCTACTACCGTCACTCGGGCTACCCGGGCGGGCTGAAGTCCCGCACGCTGCAGGAGATGCTCGACCGCCGGCCCGAGGAGGTCATCCGCAAGGCGGTGAAGGGCATGATGCCCCGCAACCGCCTGGCCCGCAAGCAGCTGACCAAGCTCAAGGTCTACGCCGGTCCCGACCACCCGCACGCCGCCCAGCAGCCCGAGACCTTGGAGATCACCACCTGATGGCCGAAGAGCCCGAGACCCCCGCCGACGAGACCCCCGACGCCCCGGAGCAGGACGTCCCCGCGCAGGAGACGCCCGCCGAGGAGACGCCGGCCGAGGAGGCCCCGGTGGAGGAGACCGCGTCCCCCGACGAGCCCGTCGCCGACGAGCCAGCGGCCGAGGACGCTCCGGCCGAGCAGACCCCCGCGGAGACGGCGGAGGAGCCGGTCGCCGAGACCGAGGCGGCTCCGCCTGAGGAGGAGCCCGCCGAGGACGCTCCGGCTCCGGCCGAGGAGCCCACGCCGGCCGAGGACCCGCCGGCCGAGGACGCGCCCGCTCCAACCGAGGAGCCGACTCCGGCCGAGGAGGGCCCGGTCGAGGACGCCCCCGTCGAGGAGGCGCCGGCCTCGGCCGAGGCCGCTCCGGCCGCCGAGGCGCCGGCCGCGGACGAGGCGCCGCCGGCCAAGCCCGAGATCCCGGGCGCCGACCTCGAGGTCGACATCGTGCTCGAGGGCTCCGATCCCCTGGCCCAGGAGGGCGACGAGGACGCCGAGGGCGCGTCCGAGGACCGGCGCGAGGAGTCCGACGAGGACCGCCCGGTGGCCCAGGCGGCCATCGACCTCGCGGCGGACGCCCGCTACCGCGCCACCGGCAAGCGCAAGACGGCGATCGCGCGCGTCGTGCTCAAGCCGGGGAGCGGCACGTACACGATCAACAGCCGCCCGCTCGACGTCCACTTCCCCCGCCCCACGCTGGAGCGCAACATCCGCCAGCCGCTGGAGGCCGTGGGCTACGAGTCCCGCATGGACGTGGTGGCCACGCTGCACGGCGGCGGCACCTCCGCCCAGGCCGGCGCCCTGCGCCACGGCATCGCCCGGGCGCTCATCGAGGCCGACCCCAACCTGCGCGGCGAGCTCAAGCGCCGCGGCTTCCTCACGCGCGACCCGCGCAAGAAGGAGCGCAAGAAGGCCGGGCTGAAGAAGGCGCGCAAGCGCCCGCAGTTCTCCAAGAGGTAGGCCTTGGCACGCCAGCTCTTCGGCACCGACGGCGTCCGCGGCGTCGCGGGTCAGAAGATCACGGCCGAGCTGGCGCTCGCGCTCGCGGCGGCGGCCGTCCGCCGCGCCGGACCCGGCGCCGGCGGCCACCGCGCCCAGGTCCTGGTCATCCGCGACACCCGCGAGTCGGGCTCGATGCTCGAGGCCGGGATCGCCGCCGGGGCGACCGCCGCCGGGGCCGACGTGCTGCTCGGGGGCGTGCTGCCCACCCCGGCCGCGCCGCTGCTCATCCGCCGCTACGGCTTCGACCTCGGCGTCGTGCTCAGCGCCTCCCACAACCCGTTCGGGGACAACGGCATCAAGTTCTTCGGGGCCGACGCGGACAAGCTCTCCGACGCCCAGGAGGAGGAGATCGAGCGGCTCCTGGCCGAGCCGCCCACCCGCGCGGACTCCGGCTTCGGCCGCGCCCGCCAGCTCCACGGCGGACTCGAGGACTACCTGCGCGAGCTGCACACCCGCTTCGGGCATCTCGACCTGAGCGGCCTGGACGTCCTGCTGGACTGCGCCCACGGCGCCGCCCACCGCGCCGGCCCGGAGATCTTCCGCCGCCTCGGCGCCACCGTGACCGCGATCGGGACCGACCCCGACGGGCGCAACATCAACGACGGCGTCGGCTCCACGCACGTCGAGACGCTGGCCGCGCGGGTCAGGGACGGCGGTCACGACGTCGGCTTCGCCTTCGACGGCGACGCCGACCGCGTGCTGGCCGCCGACCGCACGGGCGCCGTGGTCGACGGCGACGAGCTGATCGCGCTGGCCGCCACCCACCTCAAAGCCTCCGGGCGCCTGCCCAACGACGGCGTGGCGGTCACGGTCATGACCAACTACGGGTTTCACACGGCGATGCGGGAGGCGGGCATCGAGGTCGCCACCACCGCGGTGGGCGACCGCTACGTCCTGGAGGCCCTGCGCGAGCGCGACTTCGCGCTGGGCGGCGAGCAGTCCGGGCACATCATCGATCTGGGCTTCGCCCCCACCGGCGACGGGGTGGCCGGCGCCCTGCTCGCGCTGGAGGCGCTGGACGGCGCCGACCTGGCCGAGCGCCACGCCATGCACAAGCTCCCCCAGCGCCTGGTCAACGTCCGCGTGGGCGACCGCGACGGGGCGATGAGCGATCCCCGGATCGCCGACGCCGTCGCCCGCGAGAACGAGGCCCTGGAGGGCCGGGGCCGCGTCCTCGTGCGGCCCAGCGGGACCGAGCCGGTGGTGCGGGTCATGGTCGAGGCGCCCACGGAGGACGAGGCCGGCGCCGTCTGCGACCGCCTGGTCGCGCTGTTCGAGCGCGCCACCGCCTAGATGGTTGATTCCTATTTCGTAGGAGAGCGCACGAAGGGCGCCGAAGTCTGCGTTGCTCTGCAACGTCGACCCTGGAGGCCACGTGCACGCCGACCTCGACGCCCTTCTCACTGCTGTTTATGTCTTGATTGATGACTTCCTGCCCGGACGCAGCGGGCCGGGGCGCCCGCCTCGGATCTCTGATGCGGAGTTGATTGCGCTGGCGGTCGCCCAGGTGCTGCTTGGGCTGCCTAACGACCGCCAGTTCCTCGCCCTGGCCAGCTACCGCCTCGGACACCTCTTCCCCTACCTGCCCAAGCAGCCCGGCTACAACAAGCGCCTGCGAAGACTGGCGCCCGAGATCGGGCGGACGATCAACTACCTCGTCTTCATCTCGCCCTCCTTCTGCGACGGGCTGCGGTTGCTGGACTCGACGCCGGTGCCCTGCGGCCAGTCGCGCGAGACCGTGCGCCGGTCTGAGTTCGCAGGCCACGCCGGCTATGGCTACTGTCGTTCGCATTCACGCTGGTTTTGGGGCTTTCGGCTCTACCTGCTGTGCTCGAGCGACGGCACTCCGATCGCTTTCGAGCTGGCCGCCGCCAACCTGCCTGAGCGCACGGCGGCCGCGGCGATGCTCGAGCGGGTGGCGCTCGAGGGCCACACGGTGATCGCCGACAAGGGCTTCGCGGGCGCTGAGTTCGAGGCGTTCATGGCCGCCCGCGGAGCGCGCTTTCTGCGCCCTGACCGAAAGGACGAGCCGACTCGCTTCGGCCGGCTTGGATCGGTGCGCCAGTGGATCGAGTCGGTGTTCTGGACCTGCAAGGGCCAGCTCGGCCTCGAACGCCACGGCGCACGCACGATTCCCGGCCTCGCGAGTCGCATCGCCCTGCGACTGCTCGCCCTGGCCGCCGGGCTGTGGCACAACCAGATGATCGGTCGCCCAGGCCGCGAGCTCGCGGCCTACACACACTGATTAGGAATCAACCATCTAGCCGCTACACTCCGAAGCTCGGCCCGCGGTCAAGACGTGCGGGTCGGGGAGCCGCCGTCGCGGCTCTCATTCGTTTTCACCTCGGAGGCTCCCATGTGCGGCATCGTCGGGTACGTCGGCCACCGGCCGGTGCAGGACCTTCTCCTCTCCGGGCTGGAGAAGCTCGAGTACCGCGGGTACGACAGCGCCGGGATCTCCCTGGTGTGCGACGGCACGGTCGAGTCCGTGCGCGCGGTGGGCAACCTCGGCGCCCTGCGCGAGGCCGTCGAGGCGCGCACCGACGGCGGCGGCGTGGCCGTCGCGTCGGGCACCGCCACCACCGGCATCGGCCACACCCGCTGGGCCACGCACGGCCGCGTGTCCGAGGAGAACGCCCACCCGCACTTCGACACCACGAGCAACGTCCACATCGTGCTCAACGGGATCGTGGAGAACTTCCTCGCCCTGCGCGAGCAGCTGGCCGCCGGCGGCGTGCGGTTCACCAGCGAGACCGACGCCGAGGTCGTGGCCCACCTCGTGGCCAAGCACTACGACGGCGACAACCTGACCGAGGCCGTCCGCCGCGCCTACAACGAGCTCCAGGGCCACTACTCGTTCGTCGCGATGGCCGGGGACGAGCCCGACCGCGTCGTGGGCGCGCGCAAGGAGTGCCCGCTGATCGTCGGCCGGGGCGAGGGGGAGTCGTTCTTCGCCTCCGCCATCCCCGCCTTCCTGGCCCACACGCGCCGCGTCCAGTACATCAACGACAACGAGATCGTGACCATCGAGCGCGACCGCGTCTCGTTCCAGACGGCGGACGGCCGGCCGCTGGAGCGTGAGATCGTGGAGATCGACTGGGACGCCGAGACCGCCGAGAAGGGCGGCTACGAGACGTTCATGCTCAAGGAGATCAACGAGCAGGCGGACGCCCTGGCCGAGACGATCTTCGACCGCACGGTCCGCGAGGACGGCGTCGACCTCGACGGGATGGGGACGGTGGACGACGAGTTCCTGCGCGGGGTCAAGCGCGTCATCGTCGTGGCGTGCGGGACCAGCTACCACGCCGGCCTGGTCGGGCGCTACGCCATCGAGGAGTGGGCGCGCCTGCCGGTCGAGATGGACATCGCCTCGGAGTACCGCTACCGCAACCCGGTGGTCGGCCCCGGCGACCTGGTGGTGGGGATCACGCAGTCCGGCGAGACCGCCGACACGCTGGCCGCGATGCGCCTGGCGCGCGAGCGCGGCGCCCACGTCCTCGCCGTGTCCAACGTGATGGGCTCGCAGGCCACCCGCGACGCCCACGGGACGCTGTTCACGCGCGCCGGGCTGGAGATCGGCGTGGCGGCGACCAAGACCTTCGTGTGCCAGGTGGCGGCGATGTACCTGCTCGGCCTGCGCCTGGCCGAGCTGCGCGGGACGCTGTCCGAGGCGCGCCGCCGCGAGCTGGTGGCCGGCCTCAAGCACCTGCCCAGCGTCGTGGACGAGCTGATCGCCGCGGTCGACGGGCCGATGGCCGAGATCGCCGACCAGTGGCACCGCTCGGAGTTCTTCCTCTACCTGGGCCGCCACGTCGGGCTGCCGGTGGCGCTGGAGGGCGCGCTCAAGCTCAAGGAGATCTCCTACATCGCCTGCGACGCCTACGCCGCGGGCGAGATGAAGCACGGCCCGATCGCCCTGCTCGACGACGACACGCCGGTGGTGTGCGTGGCCACCGACTCGCCGGTGCTGGAGAAGGTCGTGTCGAACATGCAGGAGGTGGCGGCCCGCGGCGCCCACGTGATCGCGATCGCCACCGCGGGCAACCGCGACATCGCCGCGCACGCCGAGCGGGTGGTGGAGATCCCGCACACCGACTGGATGCTCCAGCCGATGCTCGCGGTGATCCCGCTCCAGCTGCTCGCCTACCGGATCGCGCGCCAGCTCGGCCTCAACGTCGACCAGCCGCGCAACCTGGCCAAGACCGTCACGGTGGAGTGAGGCGGTCGCGGGCCGTGTTCCCGCGGCGTACGGGCGCGTAGCATCCGCGCCGTGAACGGCGTGGGCATCGACCTGCTGGAGATCGCGCGCCTGGAGCGGGCGATGGCGCGGCGGCCCGGGCTCGCCGCGCGCGTGTTCACCGACGCCGAGCGCGCCTACGCCGGCTCGCGGGCGCGGCCCGCGCAGCACCTGGCGGCCCGCTTCTGCGCCAAGGAGGCGGTGGCCAAGGCGCTGGAGCTGGACGCCTGGCGCTGGCGCGACGTCGAGGTGGGGGCGGACGGCCGCGCGCGCCTGCACGGGGCGGTGGCGCGGCGGGCCTCCGAGCGCGGGGGCGCGGTGCGCGTCTCGCTGACCCACACGGCGGGGATGGCGGGCGCGGTCGCCGTGGTGGCGTGAGCCCGCTGGCGCCGTGGCTGGAGCCGCTGCTCGACGCCGAGCGCATGCGCGCGGTCGACGCGTGGGCGATCGAGGAGCGCGGCATCCCGTCGCTGGACCTGATGGAGGCGGCCGGCCGCGGGCTGGCCGCGCTGGCCGCCGACGTCGCCCCGTCCGGCCGGGTGGCCGTGGTGTGCGGCAAGGGCAACAACGGCGGCGACGGACTCGTGGCGGCCCGCGTCCTGCGCGAGCAGGGCCGCGAGGTGGACGTGATGCTGGTCGGCGGGAGCGCCGACGACCTGACCGCAGACGCGGCCGAGAACCTGCGCCGGCTGCCCGGAGACCCCCCGCGCGGGGG
>DATLOP010000103.1:0-2768 GCA_035536255.1 Solirubrobacteraceae bacterium | reverse complement strand
GGACGGTCCTGCGCGAGGTCGCCCGCGGCGGCGCCGTGGGCGAGCTGGCGCTGGTCACCGGGCAGCCGCGCTCGGCGTCGGTCCGCGCGCGGCGCGACAGCGAGTTGCTGGAGATCGGCGCGCGCGCCTTCGACGCGCTGCTCGAGGCCCACGCGGCGACGATCGCCCGCCACCTGGCGGACCAGCTGCGCGCCAGCCGCGCCCTCCAGCCGCCCGCGCCGCCCCCCATCCCCACGACCATCGCCGTCGCCGGCGCCGGCGACCGCTGGACCGGGGCGCTGGTCCGCGAGCTGGGGAGATTCGGCACAGTCGCGGTGCTCGACGAGGCGAAGGCGGGGGAATCCCCGGGGTGGGCGGGGGCCCTCGACCGCGCGGAGGCCGGAGCCGACCAGGTCCTCCTCGTCGCCGGTGAGGCCGGGGCAACCGGCGAGTGGGTTTCGTTCTGCCGCCGGCAGGCCGACCGGGCGGTGGAGCTGCCCGGCCCAGGCACGTCCGAGGCCGGCGGCGAGGAGCGGTGGGAGCCGGCGGTGCTCGCGCGGCGGCTCGCCGGGCGGGCGGTGGGCGTGGTGCTGTCGGGCGGAGGCGCGCGGGGACTCGCGCACATCGGGGTGCTGGAAGGCCTGGCCGAGGCCGGGGTGACGATCGACCGCGTCGGCGGGTGCTCGATGGGCGCGCTCGTGGGCGCCCAGCTCGCGCTCGGGCGCGAGCCGGCCGAGATCCGCGAGCGCTGCCGCGAGGAGCTGGTGGCCCGCAACCCGCTCGGCGACTACACCGTCCCCCGCGTCGCCCTGACCCGCGGCCGGCGCGGGCGGGCGATGCTCGACCGCCTGCTCGGGACCGCGCGCATCGAGGACCTCCCCCGCGACTTCTTCTGCGTCAGCAGCGACCTGGTCGCCGGGACGCTGGCCGTGCACCGCGACGGGCGCCTCGCCGACGCCGTCGCGGCCAGCGTGGCCCTGCCCGGCATCGTCCCGCCGGTGCGCCTCGGCGGCCGGGTCCTGGTCGACGGGGGCGTGCTGGACAACCTCCCCGTGGCCGAGATGGCGGCCACCGGCGAGGGCCCGGTGATCGCCGTCGACGTCACCGCGCGGTTCGACCCCGCCGCGCGCGCCGGGATCCGCGAGACGCTGCTGCGCACGCTCGTGCTGGGCAGCAGCGACACGGCCGCGGCCGCCCAGGCCCACGCGGACCTGGTGATAGAGCCCGACGTGACCGGGATCGGGATGCTCGACTTCGCCCGCCTCGACGAGCTGGTGGCCCGGGGCCGGGACGCCGCGCGCCGCCAGGGGGAGCGCACCGCGCAGCTGACGTCGCCGCCCGGCCGCCCCGGCCGGCCCGGCTAGGCACGACAGCTAGGCCGCGACCTCCATGCCCGCCTTGTCCTCCTCGGACGCCTGGAGCGGGTCCTCGACGGCCAGGACGGCCTCCAGCGCGGCGATGGCGACCGCGAGCTGCGCCAGGTCCGGCTCGCGCGTGGTCAGGCGCTGCAGCTGCAGCCCCGGCCACATCAGCGCGCGCGCCCAGCGCCGGTTGCGGTTGCGCCCGAACCACTTGATGGCCTCGAACGCGAGACCCGCGACCAGCGGGATCCCGATGACCCGCGAGGGGAACAGGATGTACCAGGGCGGGGTGCCCAGCGGCGCGAAGACGACGATGGCCACGACCATCACGATGAGCAGGAACGAGGTCCCGCAGCGCGGGTGCAGCCGCGAGTAGCGCTGCGCGTTCTCCGGCGTCAGCGGCTGCCCCGCCTCGTAGCAGGAGATCGTCTTGTGCTCGGCCCCGTGGTACTGGAAGACGCGGCGCAGGTCGGGCAGGCGCGAGATCAGCACCAGGTAGCCGAGGAAGATCGCGATCCGGATCAGCTTCTCGACGATGACGAAGACGACCGAGTTGGGCAGCGAGTCCTTGAACAGCGACGTGATGCCCACCGGCAGAAGGAAGAACAGTCCCACCGCGAGCGCGATGGCGAAGATGACCGTCCCGATCCACGTCCCCTTGCCGATCTCCTCGGCCTCGCCCGCCTCGTCCGGCGGCAGCTGGGCGTTGGCCGAGATGTTCAGGGCGCGGAACCCGATCCGCAGCGACTCCCACAGCGCGAAGACGCCGCGGACCACCGGGAAGCGCATCCACCGGTGCTTCTTGAGGATCGAGACCAGCGGGAACGACTGCACCTCGATCTCGCCGTGCGCCCCCGAGCGCGGGTCTACGCCCTTCTCCTGCGAGACCTCCTCGGGCAGCGGCTTGCGCACCGCCACCGCCCAGGTGGACACGCCGCGCATCATCACGCCCTCCAGGACGGCCTGGCCGCCCACGGGCGCGTCGCGCTGAGCCATCAGCGCTCCGTCGGGCATGCGCGTCTCGGGCGCGGCCACGGTCTCGTCCGTTGCGGCCACGGCCCCGGGAGCTACTTGGCGCGCTTGGCGGCGCGCCGCTGGAAGCGCTCGACGCGGCCACCGGTGTCCACCAGCTTCTGGCGGCCCGTGTAGAACGGGTGGCAGTTCGAGCAGATCTCCACGTGCAGCTCGGACTTGGTCGAGCGCGTGGTGAACTCGTTGCCGCACGTGCAGCGCACGTGGGACTCGACGTACTCGGGGTGGACTCCGGTCTTCATCGTCGGTCCAGTGTAGCGACGGGCGGAATGCCCTACGCGCAGGCGAACGAGCGGACGTTGTTGCGCTCGTCGGACTCGTCCACCCGGTTGTCCGGGTCCAGCTGCACCGACGCCGCGGTCCCGGCCTGGCAGCGCGGCCCGGTCAGCTCGACGG
>DATLOP010000102.1:0-4573 GCA_035536255.1 Solirubrobacteraceae bacterium | reverse complement strand
GAAGCCGCCCAGCCGGCGCCGCACGTCGAACAGCTGGCCGGCCAGCATCGCGGCGTTGCCGGCGATCGTGCCCGCGACCACGCCGGCGATGTCCAGCGGGCCGGCCAGCGCGAGCGACACCGCGAGGTTGACCGCGACGTTCACCCCGGCCCAGGCGACGGGCCGCCAGGGCTCCTGGACGGCGAAGAACGTGCGGGTCAGCAGCAGGTTGATCCCGGTCAGCGGCAGCGCGAAGGCGAACCAGAACAGCGCCTCGCTCACCTGCTCGGTGGACTCGGAGCCGAACGCGCCGTGCTCGTAGATCAGGCGGGTCACCGGCTCGGCCAGGACGAGGAAGATCGCCGTGGCCGGGAGCAGCAGCAGCGCGAGCTGGCGCACGCCGTTGGCCGACGAGGCGCGCAGGCGCTCGGTGTCGCGAGCGGTGGCCAGGCGGCTCAGCGTCGGGAACAGGACGGTGGCCAGGGCGAGCGCGAACACGCCCTGCGGGAGCTGGAAGATCCGGAACGCCGCGTCGATGGCGCGCGGCGCCTGCTCGCTCACGCTCGAGCCGACCGCCGAGTTGATGAGCAGCGAGAAGTTGATCAGGCCGGTGGCGAAGGAGATCGGGAGCATCAGCTTGAGCACCTGCTTGACGCGCGGGTCGCGCAGGTCGATCCGCGCGATCAGGCGGAAGCCGAGCCGGCGCAGGCGCGGGAGGGTGATGAGGAACTGGGCCGCCGTCCCGGCCAGGACGGCCAGCGCGTAGGCGTAGAGCTGGTCGGGGCCGTCGAAGGCGTGGCGCAGCGGGATCAGCACGGCGAAGATCACGACGTTCCAGACCAGCGGCGCGATCCCGCCGATCGTGAAGTCGTCGTAGGCGTACAGGACCCCCAGGGTCAGCCCGTTGAGGCCCAGCAGCACCACCGTGGGGAACAGGATCTGGGACAGCCCGACCGTGAGGTCGTCGAGGAACGGCGTGAACTGGTCCCCGGTCAGCGCGGGCATGACGACCGGGGCCAGCAGGACGAACAGGGCGGTGAGGATCCCCAGGCCGCCCAGGATCACGAAGAACAGCGTCGACGCGAGGCGGAAGGCCTCCTTGCGCCTGCCCTGGTCCAGCAGCTCGGTGAAGGCGGGGACGAAGGCGGCGCTGACCGCCTGGTCGGCCACGAGCATCCGGATCAGGTTCGGGAGCTGGAAGGCCAGCGTGAAGGCCGAGAAGGCGCCGCTGGTGGCGAAGTAGCTCGAGGCGAGGATCTCGCGACCCAGGCCGGCGACACGCGACAGCCCGGTGAGCAGCGCGAAGATCGCCGTGTTGACCGCGACCCCGCGGCGGCGCGTGGGCGGCTGGGCGGAGTCGTCGGCCACGGCTCGGCTATCCTAGGCGGCCGCCGATGGCCAACATCCATTCCCAGAAGAAGCGGATCCTGCGCTCGGAGCGCGAGCGCCTCGAGAACCGCCGCTACACGTCGAAGGTCAAGACGCTGTTCCGCCGCCTCGAGGAGGCGGCCGGCTCCGGCGACGCGGCGCGCGCCGACGCCGATCACCGCGAGCTCGTCTCGACGATCGACAAGGCCGTCAAGCGTCGCGCGCTGCACGCCAACAACGGCGCGCGCAAGAAGGCCCGCGCGGCCAAGCTGCGCGCCGGCGCCGGCTCCTAGCGCGCCGCGGAGATCCGCAGGATCGTCCGCAGGGCGGCCGTGTCCTGCGGGCCCTCGCGCTGCTGGCGCGACTCCAGCTCGAGGTCGGCCAGGTGCTCGACGGCGCGCCGCAGGGCGTCGCGGTCGGTGCTCTGCACGTCGGCGACGAAGCGCTCGGCCGCCTTGGGCGGCATCCGCAGCCCGCGCCGGACCTGGGCCGGGGACTCGCCGGCGGCCAGCTTCTCCGCCACGTCGAGCGCCTCGCGCACGCGGCGGGCCATCTGGAAGAGCAGGCCGGTCAGGCGCTCGCCCTGGGCCCGGAGCTCGAGGTACAGGCGGGTGGCCGCCGCGCCGTCGCGGGCCACGAGGGCGTCGGCCAGGGTCCACGACTTGCGCTCGGCCGACGACGCCGCCAGCTCGTCGAGGTCCTCGGCCGCCAGGGCGTTGCCCGGGCCGAGCGATAACGCGAGCTTCTCCAGCTCGCGGACCAGGCGCTGCTGGCGCTCGCCGACGCGCGCGATCAGGGCCTTGGCCGCGCCGGCGTCGGGCTCCAGGCCGAGGTCGCGGGCCCGGGCGGCGACCCACCTCGGCAGCTCCCACGGCTTGACGGTCGGCTCCGCGGCGACGTCGCCGCCCGCCTTCGCGACGGCCTCGTGCAGCCGGGGCGGAGCCTTGGCGCGGCCGTCCTCGCGCGCGAAGAACGCGACGGTGGTGTCGGGCGGCATGGCGTGCAGGACGGCCTCCAGCGCGTCGAGGTCGCCGTCCTTCCAGCGCTCGGCCCCGTCCACGACGACGAAGCGGTGGCCGGTGGCCAGCGTCATGGCCGACAGGGCGGCGGCGGCGCTCTCCGGCGTGGCCGCCTCGCCCTCCAGCACCTCGATGCCCTCGGCCCCGCTCGTGCGCTCGGCCAGCGCGCGCAGGCCGGCGCGGCGCTCGGCGATGCGACCGTGGTCGTCCCCGTGGACGAGGTAGGCGGGCTTCAGCGCGGCCACGGGCCTGACTCTACGCGCCGGGCCTGACCGCTTCCGGGCCGGCCCGCCACCGACGACACTTGACCGCGCTATTCGCGGTCAAGTGTCGGGTGTGGCCGTCACCGGGCGGTCTGGACGGTCATCCGGCCGGCGCGGACGGTGAGGCGGACGGTGCCGTCGCGGTCGGTGCGGTGGACGGAGGGCACGGCGCGGCGCAGCGCGGCCAGCAGGCCGGGGCGCGGGTGGCCGTAGGTGTTCTCGCGGCCGACCTCGATCACCGCGACCCGCGGACGCAGGCGGGCCAGGAGGTCGGCCGTGCCCGGGTCCTCGCTGCCGTGGTGGGCCACCTTGAGCGCCTCGACCGGCGGGAGGTCGAGGGCGGCGGTGACGTTGGACTCGGCGTCGGCGGGCAGCAGGAGGTCGAAGGCGCCCGCGCGCAGGTGGGCGACGATCGCCCGGTCGTTGGGGTCGCCGCCGGCGCGGCCGGCGGCGGGGGCGTGCGCCGGCCACAGGATCCTCAGGGCCAGCGGCCCGAGCCGGATCTCCTGGCCGGCGTCGGGAACGGAGCGCGGGACTCCGCGGTCGGCGGCGACCGCGAGCGCCCGGGCGTGGAGCTCGGTCCGCTGCTCTCCCCCGTCCAGGACGTGGCCGACCGGCAGCCGCCGCAGCACCTCGGCCGCCCCGCCGTCGTGGTCGGCCTGGGCGTGGGTGAGCACGAGCAGGTCGATCCGCCGTACCCCCGCCTCCCGCAGGCGGTCGAGCAGCCGCGACCCCGGCGGCCCGGCGTCCACGAGGACCGTGGCCCCGCCGTGCTGGACCAGCGTGG
The DNA here is from genome assembly GCA_035536255.1 of Solirubrobacteraceae bacterium. Lineage (GTDB taxonomy): Bacteria > Actinomycetota > Thermoleophilia > Solirubrobacterales > Solirubrobacteraceae > AC-38. The sequence continues at coordinate 1,157 of DATLOP010000102.1, read as the reverse complement.
CGTCGCCCTGGCCCACGTCGAGGAAGGACACGACGACGTCGCGGGGATCCGGCGGGTCCGCGACCGGCGGCCCGCGGAGAAGGACGAGGGCAACGAGGAGGGAAACGAGGGCCAGCGCCGCCCCGGCGGCGATCCGGCGCACATGCGGGACGGCGGCTTCGCCCGGCGAGGCTCCCTCTCGATGCCGCCGTTCTGGGGCGAGTACGTGGCGGAGAGACGTTCTCCACAACGCGGCCGCGACGATGACGGCGAGAACGGCGTACGCGGCCACGAGGCCGGCCGGCGAACCGATCGGCGCGTGGGCGCTGGCGTGCGGGACCCGGGCGGCGAGCCCGGCCAGCCCGTCCAGGTAGGCGAGCGGATGGGCGGAGAGCGCGTTGGGGACCGCCGCGAGCGGCGGAAGGATCGTCGCGACGGCGACCGCGAGCATCCCGAGCCACATCGCCGGCGCCACCGCGACGACGGCCAGCAGGTTGGCCGGCAGCGACACGAGCGACACGCGGTCGAAGTGGAAGGCCAGCAGGGGCGCGGTGCCCAGGGTGGCCGCGGCCGTCAGGGCGGCCGCCTCGGCCACGGGCGCGGGGACCCGGCGGCCGCGCAGGCGCCCGGCCAGCGGGCGCGCGAGGAGGAGGATCGCCACGACGGCGGCGAACGAGAGCTGCCACCCCGGGTCCGCGGCAGCGCGCGGGTCGGCGGCGAGCGTCACCGCGGCGGCCAGCAGCAGCGCGTACCAGCGCGACGCCGGCCGGCTGGCCAGGATCGCCACCAGGCCCGCGGCGCCCATCACCCCGGCGCGCTGGATCGACGCGCCGCCGCCGGCCAGGGGCACGTAGAGCGCGATCAGCGCCAGCGCGCCCGCGAGGCGCCCGCGCAATCCGAATCCCAGCGCGGCCAGGGCGGGCAGCGCCAGGGCGACGAGCAGCATGACGTTCTGGCCGCTCGCGGCCAGGAGGTGGGCCAGACCGCTGGCGCGGAAGGCCTCGCGCGTGTCCGCGTCCAGGGCCTCGTCCTGCCCGAGCACCATCCCGCGGGCCAGCGCGGCGCGGCGCCGGTCCAGGCCCGCCGACACCGCCCGCTCCGCGGCCTCGCGCATCCGGTCCAGCGCGCCGCGCGGGCCGCCGCGGCGCCGCCCGGTGGCCCGGACCTCGGTGGCGCGG
>DATLOP010000101.1:0-2418 GCA_035536255.1 Solirubrobacteraceae bacterium | reverse complement strand
CGTCGCCGGCCCGGGTTGTGGTCCGGCAGGCGGGACTGCCGCAGCAACGACCGGAGCCGTGGGGGCGGCCACGGGAGTGGAAGGCGGCTCACGGGCCTGCATCTCGGCGCTAGGGCCGGAGGGGGCCCCGTCGTCCGGCTGCGCAGGGCTGTCGGGGGGAGTGGGCGTTGAAACGGGGCGCGTCGGCGCCACGGGCCGCACCGCGTCTGGACGGCGGGGCGGCGCCGGCGCGGGCTGCGCAGGCGCGGGGTCGACCTGAGGCACCCCGGGCGCGGCCGCGGGCCGCGGCGGGGCGGGGGCCGCCGGCCGGCGCAACGCCTGCTCGAGCTGCTTTGCCATGTCGGACAAGAGCGATGGATCGGGTGCACTTGCAGGTCGCGCCGCGGGGGGTACGGGCGCCGGGACGTCGGCCCGGGGGGCTCCGGTCGCGCGAACGGGTGCTGCGGGACTTGCGCCGGACGGGCGCACGGGGACGGGCGCCACCGCGTCGGGCTTGAGGACCGGCTCCATGCGGGCACGGGCCGGCTGGGGCGAGGTCGCCGCGATGGGTGCAAGCTCCGCTTCCGCGTCGGATACGTCGCTGATTGGCCCCGCCAAGGAGCCGAGCCGGGCGGAAACGGCGGCGTCGGGACCAGGACGCGGCGGCTCCACCACGGGCCGCGCGGGCGTCTCCGACGCCTGATCGGCGCGCTCGAAGCCGTTCTCTGCGGGAGCGGCGGCTCTCACCGGGACGCGCGCGATATTGGTCTCGACGACGAGGTCGTTGGGCCCGCCGATGAGCAGCAGGTGCTCGACGTTGTCGCGGCGCAACAGGATCAGCTGGCGCTGCCGGTCGAGGTCGTAGACGTCGACGACGCCGAGCCGGGGCTGGCGCGCCCGTCCGCGCTCCTGCGACGTCATGCTGAGACGCGATCCGGACAGGCGGCGAAGCCCGAGCGCCAGGAGGGCGAGCAGGCCGAAGATGACCACGAAGGCGATCACGTATTGCACCGCCGGGGGGGCGTCGATCCCGAGTCTTGAGAGCAAAGGTCCGGTCTCGCGGCTTGAGCGCGCGTGGCGCGCCGGGGTCCCTCAGGCTCGCCGGGATACACGATGCTCCCGGTGCGGGGCAACAGCACGGCGGCCGGAGCCGGCCGGGAGCGAGAAATGGCGGTGGATCACGTGCTTAGGCGGGCTCGATTGCGGCCGCGCCGCTTGCGGCTGCGCCGGAGCGCGTCATAACCCTTGAGACCAGGGCTTGCGGAGTCTCCATGGCGGAACCGGGCGACAGGGCGGAGGTGCGGGCGATCGACCGCTCGGAGCGGCAGGGCCACGTGGGGCTGCTCCTCGTGCTCGCCAGCGCGCTCGTCGGGGCGACCGTCGGCCTGAGCCTCGTCGGGCCCGAGCAGGCGCAGACGCTCATCGTCGGGCTGCTCGCGCTGCGCGCCATGGCGGGCGTGTTCTTCCTGTTCGCGCTCGGCATCGGCGCGGTCGCCTTCGTCGGGCAGGGCACGCGCAACGACCTCACCAAGATTCTCGCCGACACCGCGTCGGAGGGGGTCGTCGTGGTCGAGGACGACGGCCGCGTCATTTATGCCAATGAGACCTATCTGACGCTCGCAGGCGCCGAGAGCCGCGCCGACCTGCGCACCATCGAGCGCCTGTTCACCGGGGCGCCCGAGGTGTCCGAGGCGATCTACCGCCTGGCCCAGGCGGCGCGCGAGCAGCGCTCGACGAGCGAGGAGATCCGGCTCTCGCCGGCACTCGGCGGCAAGCGCGAGTTCGGCTGGTACCGCGTGCGCGTGCGCCCGATCGCGCGGCCGGGCGGGCGCCTCGCGACCGCTTGGACGGTGTCGGAGGTGACGCACGAGCGCGAGCGCCAGGAGAACGTCTTCCAGGAGCTGCAGCACGCCATCGACTACCTCGATCACGCGCCGGCCGGAGTCCTTTCCATCGAGCCCAGCGGCGCCATCGTCTACATGAACGCGACGCTCGCGAGCTGGCTCGGCTACGACCTCGCCAAGGTGGGTTCCGGCGGTCTCACCCTGTCGGACATCGTGCCTGCGAACGTGGTGGGCATGATGCGGGCGGCGGAGGGCGGGCCCGGGGAGGTCAAGACCGAGACCTTCGACCTCGACCTGCGCCGGCGCAACGGCCAGTCGCTTCCCGTGCGGCTGTTCCACCGCGTCGCCTTCGGCCACGAAGGCCGGCCCGGCGCGTCGCGGACCCTCGTCCTCAACCGCTCGCCCGGCGAGGATCTCGACGAGGGCCAGCGTGCGGCCGAGGTGCGCTTCGCCCGCTTCTTCAACAACACGCCGATCGCCATCGCCACCGTGACCCGGGCCGGGCGGGCGGTGCGGACCAATGCCTCCTTCGTCCGCCTGTTCGGATCGCTGCCGCGCGGGCCGGGCGCGGCCGAGGGGCCCTCCCTCGTGCAGG
>DATLOP010000100.1:0-4714 GCA_035536255.1 Solirubrobacteraceae bacterium | reverse complement strand
CATCCTCGCCGGCGAGCACCTGCCCGAGGGCAAGGCCACCGTGGGCTTCGAGGTCTGCGTGAAGCACGTGAGCGGCGCCGTCGAGGGGGCGAACTGCACGTCACATGCGGAACTGCGCGAAGTCGTCGACGGCCGCAAGCTGCGCTTCGACGTCGAGGTGCGCGAGGGCGACCGCACCCTGGGCGTGGGGACCCACGAGCGCCGCGTGGTGGAGGTGCCCGGCGGATGAGCGCGCGCCCGACGATCGGGCTGCCCACCGTCCTGGAGCGCGCGCGCTGGGGCGTGTGGGACATGCCGGCCTACCTGATCGCCCACAACTACGTGGACGCGATCCAGCGCGCGGGCGGCGTGGCGCTGATGCTGCCGCCCGACCCGGCGGTGACCGGGGACCCCGACCCCGTGCTCGACCTGCTGGACGGCCTGATCCTGGCCGGCGGGGCCGACCTGGACCCCGAGCTCTACGGCGCCGAGCGCCACCCCGCCACCGACCGCCCCTCGCGCGTGCGCGACGACTTCGAGCTCGCCCTGGCCACGCGGGCGATGGAGCGCGACCTGCCGTTCCTGGGGATCTGCCGCGGGATGCAGGTGATGAACGTGGCGCGCGGCGGGACCCTGCTGCAGGACCTGCCGTCCGCCGCCGGGCACCGCCGGGTGCTGGGGACCTTCGAGGGCGCCGACCACGACGTGGTCCTGGAGCCCGACTCGCTGGCCGCTCGGGCGGCCGGGGAGGAGCGCCACTCCGCCAAGTCCCACCACCATCAGGCGGTCGAGCGCGTGGGGGAGGGCCTGGTCGTCACGGGCCGGGCGGACGCGGACGCGCTGCCCGAGGCGCTGGAGGACCCCGAGCGGCGCTTCGCGCTCGGCGTCCAGTGGCATCCCGAGGCCGACGAGGCGAGCCGGCTGATCGCCGCGCTCGTGCACGAGGCGGCGGCGGCGCGGCGGTGAGCGCGCCGGCCGTGGCCGCGGACGTCGTCGCCCGGGCGCTGGCGTACCCGTTCGGCGTCCCGCCCGGGTCCTACGGGCTCGACGGCGGGCGGGTGGGGGAGTGGGATGGGACCGTCGAGGCGGGTCGCGTGCCCGTCCTCGCGTTCGGGGCGAACGCCTCGCCGGTCGCCCTGGCCGCCAAGCTCGGTCCGCTCGCAGCCGACGCGCGGGTCCCGGTCGTCGCGGGCGAGTTGCTCGGCTTCGACGTCGTCTACTCGGCGCACGTCTCGCCCTACGGGGCGATCCCGGGGACGCTCCAGCCCTGCCCGGGCGCGGTGGCGTGCGTCCACGTCGTCCACCTGGCGCCCGAGGAGCTGGCGCGCGTCCACGTCAGCGAGCCCAACTACGTCTTCGCGCGGCTGGACGGCGTGGACCTGCGGCTGGCCGACGGGACGCGCCACGGCGCGGTGCGGGGCTACGTCTCGCGCCACGGAGCCCTGCGCCGCGACGGGGGCCATGTCGGCGTGGCCGCGATCCCGGTCCGCGGCCGGACGTGGCCGGCGCTCGACGAGCCGGCGATCCTGGCCGCCGTCCGCGACGACCTCGCCCCCGGCGAGACGCTCGCCGGCTTCGTGGACGCCCACGTCGCCGACCCGGAGCTGGCCGCGCAGCGCACGTCCGCCCTGCGCGCGACGGCCGCGCCTTTTTCCTGGCCGCACTGGGAGGAGATTGCGTGAGCGACGTGATCTCCGTCGAGCCGCAGGGCGACGTGGCGGTGGTCCGGATCGACCGGCCGCCGGCCAACGCGATGGACCTCGAGCTGCTGGCGGCCGGGCACGACGTGCTGGCGCGGCTGGCCGCGGACGAGCCGGGTGCGGTCGTGCTCGCCGGGCGGCCCGGGTTCTTCTCCGCCGGGCTGGACCTCAAGGTGGCGCCGACGCTGGACGCGCGGGGCCAGCGCGACATGGCGGCCGCGATCAACCGCCTGTTCGCCGGGTGGTACGGCTTCCCGCGGCCCGTGGTGTGCGCGGTCACCGGCCACGCGATCGCGGGCGGGCTGATCCTCGCGCTGTGCGGCGACCACCGGGTCGGCTCCACCGAGGGCCGCCTGGGCCTGACCGAGCTCAAGGCGGGCATCCCGTATCCCGCGGTCGCGATGGCGGTCGTCCAGGCCGAGCTGGCGCCCCCGGTGGCGCGCCGGCTGGTGCTGCGCGCCCAGCTCCACGACCCGCCCGAGGCGCTGGCGCTGGGCGTCGTCGACGAGCTCGCCGCGCCCGACGCGGTGGTCCCCCGCGCGCTGGAGGTGGCGTACGAGCTGGCGGCGCTGCCGCGCTTCGCCTACGGCGAGATCAAGCGCCAGCTGCGCGGCCCGGGTCTTGCCGCCGCCGAGCGGGCGCTGGCCGACGCGGACGACCCCGCCACCGGCGCCGGCTGGCTGTCCGAGGAGACCGCGGCCGCGGCGGCCGCGACGCTTCGTGGCGAAAAAGGCGCCAATCAGGGGGCCGGGCCCTGAAGCGGTTGTGGTTAACCCCCTATGTCGGGGTTAAGTGCGACCGGTGGGCGGCTAGCGCCAGAGGTCGCGGGTGACGGTGTCGGGCTCGGCGCCGTCGATGAACAGCCGCCACCATGCCTCGCCGGACCACAGGCGCAGCGCGTGGGGCGGGCCGGCCCCGGCGACGACGGCGGCCCAGTCGTCGCGCGTCAGCCCGAAGACGTCGCGCAGGGCGCCGTCGGCCAGGAACTCGGGCCGCGCCGCCCCGTCGAGGTAGCGGCGCACGTCGAACCCGAAGCCGACCTTGGCCCGCCGCGACACGCGCGCCGGGAGGTGGGCCGCCCCGAGGTCGCGCAGCACGCCCTTGCGCAGCGGGCGGGTGCGCGCCTCGATCGGCAGGTTCAGGGCCAGGGCCACGACCGCGGGGTCGAGGAACGGGACGCGGGTCTCGATCGAGGCCTGCATCGTGTTCTTGTCCTGACGGTTGAGCAGGTGGGGGAGGTAGGTGGAGAGGTCGCCGAGCAGCGCCGCCTCCAGCGCCCCGCGCGGCCTGGGGTGGTGGGCGTAGGCGGTCGCGGCGCGCGCCCGCACCGCCTCGGCGTGCGCCGCCGCGCCCGGCGCCCACGCCGGAAGCAGGGCCCCCGCGGAGCGTCCGCCGCCCGCGCGGCCGGGACGGCCCAGGCCGGGTATGCCGCCGTCGCCGAGCCGGCGCCGCAACCCGGGCAGTGGGCCGCCGTCGCGCAGACGGCGCAGCGCGGCCTGTCCGGCCCCCCGCCCCCGCCGGCGCGCGAGTGCGGCCAGGCGCGAGCGGAACACCTCCACCCGCTGGCGGCGCCGCAGGGCCGCGGGCAGCAGCGCGGCGTACTCGGCGGGGTGCAGGAAGTCGTAGCCGGCGAACAGCTCGTCGGCGCCCTCGCCGCTCAGCAGGACCTTGACGCCGTCGCCGTGGGCCATCGCGGCGATCATCGCCATCGGGACCGAGCTCTCGTGGATGAGCGGCAGCTCGTTGTGGACCACCGCCGGGACCAGGCCGGCCCGCCACGCGTCGGCGTCCAGGCGGGCCGTGCGCAGCTCGACGCCCAGCGCGCCGGCCACCAGCTCGGCCCAGGGTCCCTCGTCGGCGCCCGGCTGGTCGACCACGGCCGCGTTGTAGGCGACGATCCGCGGGTGCTCGTCGCGCGCGAAGGCCGTGATCAGCGAGGAGTCCAGCCCGCCCGAGCACATCGTCCCCACCGCGACGTCGGCCATCAGCCGGCGCCGGACCGAGGCGCGCAGCTCGTCCTCCAGCTCGGCGGCCAGCGCGGCGCGCGGTCGGCGCGCCAGCGCCGCCGCGCGCTCGGGGTCCACCGCGCCCGCCGGGTCGTCCCAGCGGCGCTCGCGGACCGCGAGGGTCTCGAGGTCGACGTCGAGCAGCGTGCCCGGTGCCACCCGGTCCACGCCGTCGATCGGCGTCGGCGCGCCGCCCGACCAGCCGTAGGCGACGGCGTGGGCCACGACCTCCGGGCGCGCGGCGCGCGGGACCCCGGCGGCCAGCAGCGCGCGGATCTCCGAGGCGAACCACAGGGCGCCGGCGTGCCGGGCCACGTACAGCGGCTTGACGCCGAAGCGGTCGCGGACCAGCAGCAGCCGGCCCCGGTCGCGGTCCAGCGCGGCGAACGCGTAGAGCCCGTTGCAGCGCGCGATCGCGTCCTCGCCCCACGCGTCCAGCGCGTGCAGCAGGGTCTCGGTGTCCGTGCCGCCCCGCCACGGCCGGGCGCCCAGCGCCGCCCGCAGCTCGAGGTGGTTGAACACCTCGCCGTTGTAGGTCAGCCACCAGCGCCCGCCGTCGAGCTCCATCGGCTGGTGCCCGGCCGGCGTCGGGTCGACGATCGACAGCCGCCGGTGCACGAGGCCGACCCGGCCGGCGACCTCCACCCCGACGTCGTCGGGCCCGCGGTGCTCCAGCGTGTCCGCCATGCGGGCCAGGGCCGAGCGGTCCGGCTCGGAGCCCGGCGGGCAGACACATCCGGCGATGCCGCACATCGGCGAGGCAGACTAGGCGAGGCCGCGTGCGGCTATTCGCGCGGGTCGGCCGGGATCACGACCCGGGCTGCTCCCGCGCGTCCGCTTCGGTCACGACCCGGGCTGCTCCCGCCGGTCCGCTTCGGTCACGACCCGCGCTGCTCCCGGGGGTCCGCTTCCAGCACGACGCGGACCCCGTCGGGGGTGCGGGTCACGAGGCGGCCGTCGTCGGACTCGACCGGCGCGCCGGCCGCCTCCAACCGGGCCCGCGCCGCCTCCAGCCCCGGGTCCCCGGCC
>DATLOP010000099.1:0-2803 GCA_035536255.1 Solirubrobacteraceae bacterium | reverse complement strand
CGGCGCGCCGCGTTCGAGCGCCTCGGCGGGTTCGCTCCGGGCGCCGGGGCGAACGCCGACTGGGAGCTGCTGGCCCGCGCGGCCCGCGCCGGGATGGTCATCGAGGTGTACCCGGACGCGGTGTCCGAGCGCACCGCGCCGGCGGGATTCGTCGCCGACGCGCTGGACCCCGAGGTCCAGGGGACGACCGGGCTGGGGGCGACCGACCCGATCGCGCCCTACCGGGAGGACCTGGACGGTCCCCAGCGCGAGCTGCCGGCCATCGCCCGCACGCTGTTCTGGACGCCCTACGGGCCCCTGCGCGACGAGGTCCGCCTGCGCACCGAGAACGACGAGCTGCGCCGCGAGGTGCACGACCTGCGGATCTGGAAGGCGGTCTACGAGCGCAGCGTCAGCTGGCGGCTCACCCGCCCGGTCCGGCGAGCCGGCCGGATGGCCCGCGCGGTGCGGGCGCGCGTGCGTCCCAAGTCCTAGCTGCCTGGGCACTGCCTATGCAAGACTCGGCCCATGGACGACCTCTCGATGGGCGAGGCGGCGCGGGCGCTGGGCGTGAGCGTCGACACGCTGCGGCGCTGGGACCGGTCCGGGCGCCTGCGGACCTCCCGTGACTCCGGCAACCGCCGCCGCGTGCCGGCCGAGGAGGTGTCCCGGCTGCGCCGCGGCGGCGACCGCCACCGGACCGGGACGCCGCTGTCGGCCCGCAACCGGTTCGCGGGCATCGTGCGCTCCGTCGAGGTGGACGGGGTCATGGCCCTGGTGGAGATCGAGGCCGGACCGCATCGCATCACCGCGGCGATCACCCGCGATGCGGTGGAGGAGCTGGGCCTGGAGGTGGGCGCGCCGGCCGTCGCGGCGGTCAAGGCGACCAGCGTCATGGTCGAGTCGCCGTGAGGCGCGCGGCGCTGGTCGCCCTGGGGGCGGTCGTCGCCGCCGGCTGCGGCGCCGGGGACGACCCGAGCGTCACCGTGGCGGCGGCCTCGTCGCTGACCGGCCCGCTCACGCAGTGCGCGCGGGGGATCGACGGGCTCGACGTGCGCCTGGAGTTCGGCGGCTCGGACGACCTGGCCGCCCAGGTCCGCCAGGGGGTGGCGATCGACGTCTTCGCCTCCGCCGACACCCGCCTCCCGGGGGCGCTCGCCGCGCAGGGCAGAGCCCAGGCGCCGGTGGCGTTCGCCGCCAACGAGGTCGTGCTCGCCGTGCCGCGCGACAGCGACATCCGCGCGCTGGACGACCTGGCGTCGGCCCGGGACGCCAGGCTCGTCGTCGGCTCGCCCGACGTGCCGGTGGGCCGCTACGCCCGCGCGGTCCTCGACCGCCTGCCGGCGCGGGAGCGCGCGGCGATCGAGGCGCGGGTGCGCAGCGAGGAGCCCGACGTCAACGGCATCGTCGGCAAGCTCGCCGCGGGCGCCGCGGACGCCGGCTTCGTCTACCGCACCGACGTCCTCGCCGCGGGTCCGGCGCTGCGCGCCGTCGGCCTCCCGGCGCGGCTGCGGCCGACCGTGGTCTACGGGCTGTCGATCGTCCGGGAGGGCGACCGCGCCGACCGGGTCGTGCAGGACGTCCTGCGCGGCGGGTGCGCCGAGGCCCTGCGCGCGGCCGGGTTCGGGCCCGCCCCGGGGTGAGGGTCCGGCTGTTCCCCCTGGCGCTGGCCGCGGCGGCCGGTCTGACCGTGGCGTTCCTGACCCTGCCGGTGGTGGCGCTGTTCACCCACGGCTCCCCGGGCCGGCTGCTCGACGCGCTCGCCGAGCCGTCCTCGCGCCAGGCGCTCTGGCTGAGCCTCGAGACGTCGGGCATCGCGATCGCGATCGTCGTGCTCGTCGGCACGCCGGCCGCGTGGGTGCTGGCCACGGTGCCGTTTCCCGGACGCGGACTGGTCGTGACGCTCGTCGAGCTGCCGCTCGTGCTTCCGCCGGCGGTCGCCGGCCTGGCGCTGCTCGTGGCCTTCGGTCCCGAGGGGATGGTGGGGGAGCCGCTCGGCGACGCCGGGGTGGTGCTGCCGTTCCACACCGCCGCGGTCGTCGTGGCGCTCGTGTTCGTATCGGCTCCGTTTCACATCCGCCAGGCCCAGGCGGCGTTCGCCGCCCTGGACCCGTCGCTGCTGGAGGCCTCGCGAACGCTGGGCGCGTCGCCGGCCCGCACGTTCCTGCGGGTCGCGGTCCCGAGCGTGGCCGGGGCCCTGGTGACGGGCGCCGCTCTGGCGCTGGCCCGGGCCCTGGGCGAGTTCGGCGCCACGCTGATGTTCGCCGGCTCGCTGGAGGGCGTCACCCGCACCGCGTCGCTCGCGGTCTACGACCGGTTCGGCGTGGACCTGGACGGCGCCCTGGCGCTGTCGGCCGTCCTGGTGGGGCTCGCGGCGATCCTGCTCGTCGCCGTGAAGCTCGCGGGGGAGCGCGTTGCTGCGCGCTGAGCTGCACGGCGCCGGAGCCGTCGGGCTGGAGGCGTCCCTCGCGGTGGGTCGTGGACGCTGCCTGGCGCTCGCCGGGCGCTCGGGGTCCGGCAAGACCACGGCGCTCCGGGCCCTGGCCGGACTGCTGCGTCCCCGCCGCGGTCGCGTGACGTGCGGCGAGGAGGTCTGGCTGGACACCGCCGCCGGCGTCGACCTGCCGCCCGAGCGCCGGAAGGTCGGGATGGTCTTCCAGAGCCACGCCCTGTTCCTCCACCTGAGCGCGTGGCGCAACGTCGCCTACGGCCTGACCGGCCTGCCGCGCCCCGAGCGGCGAACCGCCGCCCACGCGCTGCTCGAGCGCTTCGGGCTGGCCGGCCGCGCGGACGCCCGGCCCTCCGAGCTCTCGGGCGGCGAGCG
>DATLOP010000098.1:0-5774 GCA_035536255.1 Solirubrobacteraceae bacterium | reverse complement strand
CCGCCGGCAGCCCGCGGCGCTGCTGCGGGTCGTGGGGGCGCAGCGACGCGGGCGAGCGCTGGGCGCGCGCCGGCTCGAAGGCGCCGCCGGGGGCGCGCGGCAGGGGCGGCGGGGGCCGGCGGCGGCCCTTGGCCTCGCGCAGGGCCCGGTCGGCCAGGGCGAGGAGCCCCTCGGCGCTGCGCTCGGGCGAGCCGAACGTGGCCCACCCCGCGCTGGCCGAGAGCGGCTCGTCGAGGCCGTGCCCGCCCGCCGCGGCGACCGAGTCGACGAGGCGGCGGGCCAGCTCGCGCGTCTCCGCCTCGCCCGCGGCCACGGCGATCACGCCGAACTCGTCCCCGCCCTGGCGACACAGGACGTCCTCTTCGCGCAGCTCGCCCTCCAGCGCACGCGCCACCCGGCGCAGCGTCTCGTCGCCCGCCTGGTGGCCGAGCTGGTCGTTGATGGCCTTGAAGCCGTCGAGGTCGAGCACGATCAGCGAGAACGGCTGGTCGTGGCGCCGGGCGCGCGCGGCCTCGCTCTGCAGGGCGCGCCAGAAGCGGCGGTAGTTGCCGATCCCGGTCAGCTCGTCGGACTCGGCGATCCGCAGCGCCTCGGCCTCGCGGCCCTCCAGCGTCAGGCGCTCGCGGCGCAGCGCGCCGACGGCCAGCTGGGGCACGACGGGGAAGGCGACCGCGGGCCGAAGGGCGGCCAGGACGTTCTCGGCGAACGACGCCGCGTCGCCGGACTCGTAGGCCAGCGGCGCGAGGAAGCCGGCCAGCGCGAGGAGCCCGACGGTCAGCGCGCGCCAGCGGTCCTGGAAGACCGCGGCGTGCAGGAGGGGAAGCAGGAAGTAGCCGGGGTACAGGCTCTGGGCGCCGTCGGTCAGGGCGACGAGCGCGGCGACGATCCCCACGCCGAGCAGCTCGCAGGCCAGGGCCAGGTCGAGCGAGGCGCGCCCGGCGTGCTCGATCCCCAGCAGGCCGAGCGCCACCAGGGCGCACGTCCCGGCGAGGCCCAGGACCGCCGCCACCGACGACGTCTCGCCCAGCAGCGCGGCGGGTACGAGCAGCGCGGCGCCGACGCCGTACAGCGCCACCGCGGACCGAGCCGCCCACCGAACGTCCAGCGGTCTCACTCGCGCCCCTTATCCTCGCGCCCGCACGCCGCCGCCCGGGACGATCCGTTCCCCATAACGAGCATCCTTTGTGACACAACACGGCCAGGGCACCGAAACTCACGCATCCCGACTGCTGTTGGGGGCCTTCGGCGATCCCGGTCACGCCTTCCCGATGATCGCCCTCGGGGAACGTCTTGCCGCGCGGGGCCACCACGTGACCCTCGAGACCTGGGAACGCTGGCGCGAGCCCGTACAGGCGCTCGGCATGGACTTCGCGGCCGCGCCGGAGTACGACGTCTTCCCCACCAAGGGCCGGGCGCTGCGCCCCTACGAGGCCGCGGTGCGCGCCACGAACGAGATGGGCCCGCTGGTCGAGCGGGTGCGGCCCGACGCCGTGGTGGCCGACATCCTCACGCTGGCCCCCGCGCTGGCGGCCGAGGTGGCGGGCGTGCCCCGCGCGACCCTGGTGCCCCACGTCTTCCCCCCCGGCGAGCGCGGCTTCCCCCCCTACTCGCTGGGCGCGCGGCTGCCCCGCAGCGCACTGGGGCGGGCGCTGTGGGGGCGCCTGGAGGAGCTGTCGGAGGGCGGGCTGCGCCGGGGCCGCGACGAGCTCAACGAGACGCGGCGGCGGCTGGGACTCGACCCGGTGCCCTACGTCCACAGCGGGATCAGCCGGGAGCTGTGCCTGGTCGGCACGTTCCCCCAGCTCGAGTACCCGCGCCGCTGGCCGCCCTGGGCGCGGGTCGTGGGACCGCTGATGTGGGAGCCGCCGTTCGGCGAGGTCGAGCTCCCGCCGGGGGACGGGCCGCTGGTGCTGATCGCGCCCTCGACGTCGCAGGACCCGACGCAGCGCCTGCTGCGCGCCGCGCTGCGCGGCCTGGCCGGGGCGCCGGTGCGGGTCCTGGCCACGACCAACCGCCGGGCACCGCCCGAGCCGATCCCCGTACCCGCGAACGCCCGGCTCGTGGACTGGGTGTCCTACTCGCGCACGATGCCGCGCTGCGACGTCGTCGTCTGCCACGGCGGCCACGGCACGGTGGTGCGCGCGCTGGCCTCGGCCTGCGCCGTCGTCGCCGTCCCGGCGGCCGGCGACATGAACGAGAACGCCGCCCGCATCGCCTGGGCCGGCCTCGGCACGCGCGTGCCCAACCGCTTCGCCACGCCTCGCGGCATCCGCCTGGCCGTCGAGCGCTGCCTCGCCGACCCCGCGATCGCCCGCCGCACCGCCGCCCTGGCGGCATGGCTGGAGGCCAACGACCCCGCCGACCGGGCGGCGGACGCGGTGGAGGCCCTGGCGAGAGCCCGGGCAGTGGCCTGACACGAACACACGTTCCGTCCGCTCCAGCACGCACACTCGCCCGGACATGTCCAAGCGCGAGCTGCAGGGGTATCTGAACAACGGGCTGTCGCTGCGGGACATCGGCGAGCGCGTGGGCCGGCACCCGTCCACCGTCGCGTACTGGCTGCGAAAGCACGGCCTCTCCGCCGTCCACTCGCATCGGTTCGCTCCGCGTGGACCGCTGTCTCGCGACGATCTCGCCCGGCTCGTGGAAGACGGGGAGACGATCCAGTCGATGGCGGCGATCCTCGATCGCAACGCGTCGACGATCCAGTACTGGCTACGACGCCATGGCCTCAAGACGGTCCGCCACCGCGGCCGGCATCGGGTTCCCGCCCACCGTCCCGCGCGTGCACGTCTGCAGTGCCTCCGCCACGGGTGGACCGAGTTCGCGAAGCGCCCTGACGGTGACGTGTACCGATGCGTCAGATGTCGATCGGAGCAGGTCACCGCGCAACGTCGGCGGGTGAAGCTCACGCTGATCGCCGAGGCAGGCGGACGGTGCGGCCTCTGCGGCTACGACCGGTTCGCCGGCGCCCTGCACTTCCACCACGTCGACCCCGAGACCAAGGCGTTCGGCCTGAGCCGGCAGGGCGTGTATCGCTCGCTTGCGCGCGCACGTGCGGAGGCGCAAAAGTGCGCGCTACTATGCGCGAACTGCCACGCCGAGGTGGAGGGCGGGTTCGCCGCCCTCCCCGCCGCGGCGGGTACCGGTCCGGGGTAGCTCAACTGGCAGATGCGCTCGGCTGTTAACCGAGAGGTTGTGGGTTCGAGTCCCACCCCCGGAGCTTCTACGTCGGGGCGCGGGCCGTGGAGGGGGGCTGCGGGGGGTTGGCGTGCAGGCGCCGGATCTCCTTGCGGTACTCCCAGTACTCGTACAGGGCGATCTGGATCGTCGCGGCGGCGGGGATCGCCAGCAGGGCGCCGGCTATCCCGAACAGGGTGCTCCCGAACAGGACCGCCACCAGGACGATGAACGGCTGGACGTTGACGGCGCGGCTCTGGATGCGGGGCTGGATCACCGTGTTCTCGATCTGCTGGTAGGCGATCGCCCACGCCGTCCACACGAGCGTGTCGATCGGGAAGTCGTTGAACACGGTCACCAGGCCGACGAACACCGCGGCGATCGTGGCGCCGACGAGCGGGATCAGGTCGAAGAAGAACACCACGACGGCCAGCGCGCCGGCGAACGGCACGCCGAGCACCCGCAGCACGAGGTACGTCGTCACCCCGGCGATCGTCGCCTGCAGCAGCATCCCCGCCACGTAGGCCCCGACGGCCCGGGCGCTGCGGTCCATCGCGCGGCGCAGGCGCTTCTCGCGGTCGGGAGGCTGGAGGGTCAGCAGCGCCTCCACCCACTCCCTCCCCCGGCTGACCATGAAGGTGGACAGGATCAGGATCGTCACGGCGGCGAAGATCGAGGACACCAGGCCCGATCCCAGGTCGGCCAGCGTGCCCGCCGCCCCGCCCACGCGCTCGGGGAGCTTGGCCGCCTCCTCCTCCAGTCGCTCGGTGATCTGGTAGTCCTGGTCGAGCTCGCGCAGGCGGGCGTTCTTCTGGACCTCGTCCTGGAGGTCCTGGACGTAGGCGGGCACGTTGTCGGCCAGGTCGTTGACCGCCTCGACGATCGACGGGACGAGGATCGCCCCCAGCGCGACCGGGATCAGGAACAGCCCGAGATAGGACAGCGCGATGGCCAGCCCGCGCCGCAGGTGGCGGTCGAGGAGGTTGACCGGCCCGGACATCGCCACGGCCAGGAAGCCCGCGATGACCAGCCAGCCCAGCGGCTTGCGCAGCAGGTAGACCACGTAGACCGCCACGAGGACGGCGAGGACGATCAGTACCGCGCGCAGCACGACGCGCCCGATGGGCATCTGGGCCGCCACGCCGCCATCCTGGCGGGCCGCCCGGACGGCACCGCGGACCGCCGGGCTAGTCGGCGGGCGCCGTGCCCGCCATCGCCTGGTCCACGGCGTCGTCGAGCTGCGACTTGCGCGCCGCCTTCTCGCGGGCCAGGGAGTCCAGGGCGTTGGGGTCCTTCTCCCGGGCCACCGCCATCGCGCGCTCCAGGCGCAGCAGGTCGAGCTGTAGGGTCTGGACGCGCAGCGTGTCCTCGCTGGCGGGCGAGCGGGTGGCGCGCATCATCAGCTCCGCGACCAGCGTCGAGAGCTCCTCGTCCTCGGGCGGGACCCCGGCCAGCGGCTCGGCGAGACCAGAGCGCAGGTGCTCGGCGGCGCGGCGCACCGCGGCGCCGGTGAAGTGCGCGTCGAGGTCCACCCGGCGCAGGGCGTCGCGCCCGGCCTGGGGCAGCGCGATGCACAGGGCGAGGAAGGCCCGCTCGGACTCCTCGTGGCGGTCCAGGCGGGCCGGGCGGGCCGGCCGCGGGGCGGCCTCGCGCTCGCGGCGCGCCGGCTCGGGCAGCGGGGTGATGAGCACGGCCTCGAGGTCCTTGGACAGCGCCAGCCGGCTGGAGGCGAGCTGGCGCAGCTCCTCGCGCTCGGGAGTGGGTTCCATGGCGCCGATCACGCGACGGACGTCCTCGAAGGCACGGTTGCGGCCCTCGGTCGAGGCCAGGTCGGCGGTGTCGAGGATCCGCCGGACCTGGAAGGTGAGCAGCGGCACCGCCGCGTCGATGCGCGCGCGCATCGCCTCCACGCCCTCGGCGGCCAGCAGCTCGGCGGGGTCGGTGGAGCCCGGGAGCTGGACGACGTCGAACCGGGCCCGACCCTGGGCGCTCATGAGCTGGGCCGCGCGCAGCATGGCCTCCTGCCCGGAGGCGTCGGCGTCCAGGGCGATGTGCAGCACGCCGTCTACGCCGACCAGCCGGCCCAGCTGGCGGATCTGGTCCTCGGTCAGCGCGGTGCCCATCATCCCGACGACGTTCTCGATCCCCGCCTGGTGCAGGGCGATCACGTCGGTGTAGCCCTCGACCAGCAGGGCGGAGCCGGACTTGGCGGCCGCCGCCCGCGCCAGGTCGGCCGCGAACAGGTTCAGCCCCTTGTGGAACAGCTCGCCCTCCGGCGAGTTCAGGTACTTGGGCCGCTGGTCGTCGCGCAGCCCGCGGCCGGCGAACCCCACGACCCGGCCGCGGTGGTCGGCCAGCGGGAACATCACCCGCCCGCGGAACGGGTCGTAGACCCCGCCGCCCTGGCGCCCGCGCTTGACCAGGCCGGCGGCCAGCAGGTCGGCCTCCGAGAATTCGCCCATCCGCCAGCGCTTGACCATGTGGTCCCACGGCTTGGGCGCGTAGCCGACGCGGAACCGCCGCAGCGTCTCCTCCTCCAGCCCCCGGCCCACCAGGTAGGAGCGCGCCTCGGCCGCCTCGGCGGCCTCCCACAG
>DATLOP010000097.1:0-5381 GCA_035536255.1 Solirubrobacteraceae bacterium | reverse complement strand
CGGCTCGTCGACCGTCTTCCCCGTCGCCCAGGCGGCGGCGGAGCTCTTCAACGAGGAGAACCCCGACGTCCAGATCACGGTCGGCCAGTCCGGCACCGGCGGCGGAATTGAGAAGTTCTGCGCCGGCGAGACCGACGTCTCCAACGCCTCGCGCCCGATCAAGGAAGAGGAGATCGCGGCCTGCCGGAAGGGCGCGATCAAGTACGCCGAGGTCCAGGTGGCCAACGACGGCATCGCGGTCGTGACCAACCCGGGGCTGAAGGTGGACTGCCTGACCACGGCCGAGCTCAAGAAGCTCTGGAACACGGGCTCGACGGTCAAGAACCTGAGCCAGCTCAACCCGCGGCTCCCCGACACCGAGGTCTCGCTGTTCGGCCCGGGCACGGACTCCGGCACCTTCGACTTCTTCACCGACGAGATCAACGGTGAGGAGGGCGCGACGCGCAAGGACTACCAGCCGTCCGAGGACGACAACGTGCTCGTCCAGGGCGTGGCCGGCGACGAGGGCGGGCTCGGCTACTTCGGCTTCTCCTACTACGAGCAGAACCAGGACAAGCTGAACCTCGTCGGCGTCGACGGCGGCGGCGGGTGCGTCAAGCCCAGCCAGGCGACGATCCAGGACGGCAGCTACAAGCCGCTCTCGCGCCCGCTGTTCATGTACGTGAGCGACAAGGCGATCGCCAAGCCGCAGGTCAAGGCGTTCTTCGACTTCGTGGTCGCGAACCAGCGGACCGTGGCCGAGAACGCCCAGATCGTCTCGCTGACGCCGGAGCAGCTCGCCAAGGCCAAGCAGGCGGTGGCGAGCCTCTGATGGAAGCCGCGACGCCGCCAGCGGCTCAGCCGTCGGTCTTCGGCGTCGCGCGGCCGAGGTACGGGGAGCGCCTGATAAAGGCGCTCCTCTTCCTCGCCGCCCTGGTGTCCGTCCTCACGACCGCCGGGATCGTCGCCTCGCTGCTGGGCGAGACGCTCGCGTTCTTCGGCGACGTCAGCGTCTGGGACTTCCTGACCGGGAAGGAGTGGGCGCCGCTGTTCGCCGACCCCAAGTTCGGGGTGTGGCCGCTGGTCAACGGGACGCTGCTGATCACGGGGATCGCGATCCTGGTGGCCATGCCGCTCGGGCTCGGCGCGGCGATCTACCTGTCCGAGTACGCGCGGCCGCGCACGCGCCGGACGCTCAAGCCGATCCTCGAGATGCTGGCGGGGATCCCCACCGTCGTCTTCGGCTACTTCGCGCTGACCTTCTTCACGCCGGAGATCCTGCGCGGCGCCTTCAACGTCGACGTGCAGATCTTCAACGCGCTGTCGGGCGGGATCGTCATGGGCTTCATGGTCCTGCCGACGATCGCGTCGGTGGCCGAGGACGCGATGTCGGCCGTCCCGCAGTCGCTGCGCGAGGGCGCCTACGGCCTGGGGGCGAGCAAGCTCCAGGTGTCGATGCGCGTGGTCTTCCCGGCCGCCCTGTCGGGGATCGTGGCCGCGGTCATCCTCGGCATCTCGCGCGCCATCGGCGAGACCATGATCGTGCTGATCGCCGCGGGGCAGATCGCCAACACCGGGATCGACCCGACGGAGGCCTTCGAGACGATGACCGCGTTCATCGCGGCCACCGGCAAGGGCGACGTGCCCACCGGGTCCATCGGCTACAAGACGATCTTCGCCGTCGGGTTCGCGCTGTTCCTCATGACGCTGGTCATGAACGCGCTGTCGATCCGCTTCGTGCGCCGCTACCGCCAGGTGTACGAGTGACCGTCATCGCCCCCGCGCCGACCGCCCGCAAGGCCAAGGACCTGGCGTTCCGGCTCTCGCTGCTGGCCTGCCTGGGCCTGAGCATCGGTCTGCTGGGCCTGCTGCTCTACGACGTCATCGCCGACGGTGCGGGGCGCCTGTCATTCGGCCTGCTCGACCGCTTCCCGTCGTTCGACCCCGAGCGCGCCGGCCTGGAGTCGGCGCTGTGGGGGACGATCTGGCTGATGGGCGTGTGCGCCCTGTTCATCGTCCCCGTGGGCGTGGCCACGGCGGTCTACCTGGAGGAGTACGCGGACCGCGAGCGCTGGTGGAACCGCCTGATCGAGGTCAACATCCAGAACCTCGCCGCCGTGCCGAGCATCGTCTACGGGATCCTCGGGCTGGCCTTCCTGGTCCGCGGCCCGCTGTCCCTGGGCCGCGTCGTGCTGGCCGGTGCGCTGACGCTCGGCCTGCTCGTGCTGCCGGTGGTGATCATCGCCGCGCGCGAGGCGATCCGCGCCGTCCCGCCGTCGATCCGCGAGGGGTCGCTGGCGCTGGGCGCGACTCAGTGGCAGACGATCTGGAAGCAGGTCCTGCCCAGCGCGATCCCCGGCGTCGCCACCGGCGTGATCCTGGCGCTGTCGCGGGCGATCGGCGAGACCGCGCCGCTGATCCTGGTCGGGGCGGCCACGTTCGTCGCCTTCAACCCGAGCGGGCTGGACTCCTCGTTCACCGCCCTGCCCCTGCAGATCTTCAACTGGATCTCCCAGCCGCAGCCCGAGTTCAAGGCGCTCGCGGCGGCCGGGATCCTCGTCCTCCTGACCCTGCTGCTGGCGATGAACGCCGTGGCCATCTGGCTGCGCAACCGATACGAGCGAAAGTGGTGAAGATGGTGACGACGACAAAGCCCTCGCCGCCGGCGCGCGTCGAGGTCTCCCCGGACGCCAAGGCGATCTTCGAGATCCAGGACGTGACGGTGTCCTACGGCCAGGTCCCCGCCGTGCGCGGGATCAGCTTCGACGTCCACGAGCACGAGATCACCGCGCTGATCGGGCCGTCCGGGTGCGGGAAGAGCACGCTGCTGCGCACGCTGAACCGCATGAACGACCTGATCCCGAGCGCCAGCGTGGACGGGACGATCCGCTACCACGGCGAGGACCTCTACGCGCCCTCGATCGACCCGGTGCAGGTGCGCCAGCGGATCGGCATGGTCTTCCAGAAGCCCAACCCGTTCCCCAAGTCGATCTACGACAACGTGGCCTTCGGGCCCCGGGTGCTCGGCATGAAGGGCGACATGGACGAGATGGTGGAGCGCGCGCTGCGCCGCGCCGCGCTGTGGGACGAGGTCAAGGACCGGTTGAAGACCAACGCCTTCGGGATGTCGGGCGGTCAGCAGCAGCGCCTGTGCATCGCCCGGGCGCTGGCCATCGCGCCGGACGTGATCCTCATGGACGAGCCGTGCTCGGCGCTGGACCCGATCTCCACGTCGCGGATCGAGGACCTGATGGTCGAGCTCAAGCGGGACTACTCGATCGTCATCGTCACCCACAACATGCAGCAGGCGGCGCGCGTGTCCGACCGCACGGCGTTCTTCACCGTCGACGACGGCGTCGGCCAGGTGGTCGAGTACGACGACACCAATCGCATCTTCACCAACCCCTCCGATCCCCGCACCGAGGCCTACGTCACGGGGAAGGTCGGATGACGCGCGAGCACTTCCAGGAGGAGCTGGCGCGCCTGGAGGAGATGGCGCTGGGCGGCCTGGACATGGTCGTCACGGCGCTGGACCGCTCGGTCGAGGCGCTCGACCACCAGGACGTCGAGCTGGCACAGCTGATCATCGCCGACGACGACCGCATCGACGGGCGCTACATGGAGGTCCACCAGGGCATCCTCACGCTGCTGGCCACCCAGGCGCCGGTGGCCGGCGACCTGCGCGTGGTCGCGGCACTGCTGCACGTCATCAAGCACATCGAGCGCATGGGCGACCAGTGCGTGAACATCGCCAAGCTGATCCCTCTGGGCGGGTCCAACCCCCCGACCGACGCCGACATCCTCGAGCGCATCGGCCGGATGGCCCAGATCGTCCGCGGCGAGGTCTCCCAGGCCAAGCAGTGCTTCGCGCTGCGCGACGAGGCCCTGGCCGAGGACCTGGTCCGCCAGGACTCCGAGGTCAACCGCCTCAACCGCGAGACGTTCCGGGCCGCCCTGGACATCGGCGACGACGCCGACCGCCGCGAGTGGGCGATGCACATGATCCTCGTCGCCCGGTCGCTGGAGCGGATCGGCGACAACGCGGTCGACATCGGCGAGCAGACGGCGTTCGTCGTGACCGGGCTGTTCCGGGAGTTCTCGGACGCCTCGCACACCGCTCCGCACTGACCCGGGCGGTACAACTCCCGGTCGTGGAGACGGACGAGTTCCAGGCCCTCGTCGGCTACGACGACCATCACTGGTGGTACAGCGGACGCCGCCGCGTGCTGCACGCCGCGCTGTCCCGGCTGGACCTCCCGGCGGACGCCGACATCCTGGACGCCGGCTGCGGGACCGGGCGCACGATGGACGACCTGCGCCGCTACGGGACGGTGCGCGGGTTCGACCTCAACCCGCTGGGCGTCGAGCACGCCCGCGGGCGCGGGCACGCCGAGGTCTCGGTGGCGCGGTTGGAGGCGATGCCGTACCCCGACGCCTCCTTCGACCTCGTCACGTGCCTGGACGTGATCGAGCACACGCCCGACGACGTCGTCTCGCTGCGCGAGCTGCGCCGCGTGGTGCGTCCCCACGGGTGGCTGGTGGCCACCGTTCCCGCCTACCAGCTGCTGTGGTCCTCCCATGACGTGGCCAACCACCACTTCCGCCGCTACCGGCGCTCGCAGCTGCGCGAGGCGGGGTTGGCCGCCGGGTGGGAGCCGGTGGCGTGGACGTACTTCAACAGCGTCCTGTTCCTGCCCGGCGCCGCCGTGCGGGTGGGCGAGCGGCTGCGCCGGCCCCACAAGCGCCGCGGGCGCTCGAACGTCGCGCTGACCCCGCGCGCCCTGGACCCGGTCCTGGAGTGGCCGATGCGCTTCGAGGCGGCGCTGATCCGGCGAGGCGTTCCGCTCCCCGTGGGAATGTCGCTGCTCATGGCCTTCCGCGCGCCGGCGGGCGGGGAGGGCGGCGGCGCGCAATCCCCGGAGCTTGCGGGCGCGGTTGTGAACGACCTGTAATTCCCGGGCTTTCGGAGCCGCGCCCGTCCTTCGGGCGCTCTATCCTGGGTCACGATGTCGACCAGCTCCTCCGGCGGGGCCGCCTCGGTTCGTCTCGCCGTCATCGACTCCGACTCCGGGTTCCTCCAGGTCCTGACGCGCCGGCTCGACGCCGTGGGCTGGCAGTACCGCGTCCTCGGCAGCGCCGTGCCGCTCGAGGAGCTGGTGGCCATGCGGCTCAACGCGGTGGTCGTCGACCCGGCCCTGCTGGGCACCGAGGGGGCCGAGTGGCTGGAGCGGGTCTGCTCGTCGCTGCCCGCGCTGGGCGTGGTCGTGTGCACGGGGCCGTCGTCGGTCTCCCAGCGCGTGCGCGGGCTGCGGCTCGGGGCGGACGACTGGCTGACCAAGCCCTGCCACCCCGAGGAGCTGATCGCCCGCGTGGAGTCGGTGGTGCGCCGGCGCCCGCGCGCC
>DATLOP010000096.1:0-2598 GCA_035536255.1 Solirubrobacteraceae bacterium | reverse complement strand
TCGAGCGCATCCTCGACCACCCCGGGATCGAGGTGCGGCTCGGCACGTCCTACCTCGACGTCCGCGACGAGGTCGACGAGCACGGCGTGATCGTCCACCGCTACGGGCCGCACATCTTCCACGCCAACGCGCCGCACATCGTGGAGTACCTGTCGCAGTTCACCGAGTGGCGGCCCTACGAGCACCGGGTGCTGGCCAGCGTGGACGGCCAGCTCGTCCCCCTTCCCATCAACCGCGACACGATCAACGCGCTCTACGACCTGGGGCTGACCACCGAGGAGGAGGCCGAGCGCTTCTACGCCGAGCGCGCCGAGCCGGTGGCGCACACGCTCACCAGCGAGGACGTGGTGGTGGCCAAGGTGGGGCGCGAGCTGTACGAGAAGTTCTTTCGCGGCTACACGCGCAAGCAGTGGGGCCGCGACCCCTCCGAGCTGCACGCCTCGGTGTGCGGGCGCATCCCCGTGCGCACGAACACCGACGACCGCTACGTCACCGACGACCACCAGGCGATGCCGGCCGGCGGCTACACCGCGATGTTCGAGCGCATCCTCGACCACCCCGGGATCGAGGTGCGGCTCGGCACGTCCTACCTCGACGTCCGCGACGAGGTCGAGCACGACCACCTGGTGTTCACCGGCCCGGTGGACGAGTTCTTCGACCGCTGCTTCGGGCCGCTGCCCTATCGCTCGCTGGAGTGGGAGCTGCGCACCGAGGAGACGCCGGACGGAGGCCTCGTCCAGCCGGCGGCGACGATCAACCATCCCAGTGCGGACGTGCCCCACACCCGGGTCACCGAGTTCCGCTACCTCACCGGCCAGTCCCACGACCGCTCGACCCTGGCCGTCGAGTTCCCGCGCGCCGAGGGAGACCCGTACTACCCCGTCCCCAACGACGAGGCGCGCGCCCTGTACCAGCGCTATGCGAAGCTCGCCGAGATGCGCTCCGACGTCACGTTCGTCGGTCGCCTGGCCCGCTACCAGTACCTCAACATGGACCAGGTGGTCGGCCAGGCCCTGTCGACGTTCGAGCGCCTGCGCGGCTCGACGGCCCTCTCCGCCTAGGTCGCGGTGTGGCCGGGGTCGTCGCCGTCGTCGTGACGTTCGACCGGCGCGCGATGCTGCTGGAGTGCCTCGACGCGCTGGCCGCGCAGACGGCGCCGCTGGACGACGTGATCGTGGTGGACAACGCGTCGGACGACGGGACCGCGGCGGCGCTGGAGGGCCGGCCCGTCACCTACCTGCGGCTGCGCCGCAACGGCGGGGCGGCCGAGGGCGAGCACTACGGGATGGCCGAGGCGCTGGCGCGCCGGCCCGAGTGGGTGTGGCTGATGGACGACGACTGCGCGCCCGACCCCGACGCGCTGGAGCGGCTGCTCGCCTCGCCCCGCGCGCAGGCGCCCGACACGGTGGCTCTGGCCCCGGTCGCGGTGTCCGCCGGCCGCGAGCCGCTGCCGCTGGACCGCGGGCGCATCCGCCGGCGCTGGGGGTTCGCCCCGCTGTCGGCCACCCCGCCGCCGCACGGCGCGGACGTCGAGATCGACTTCTCGACGTTCGTGGGACCGCTGGTGCGCGGCGACGCGGCGCGCCGGGCCGGCCTGCCGCTGCGCCGGGCGTTCATCCGCAACGAGGACGTGGAGTACTTCGCGCGCCTACGCCGGCGCGGGCGCGCCTGGATGGTGCGCGGCGCGACGATCGTCCACCGCGCGCCGCGGCCCTTCACCGACGCGTCGCTGCGCGGGCGGGCGCGGGAGTACGCCCGGCCCGACCCCTTCGACGCGCAGTGGAAGCACCTGTACGCGCTGCGCAACCTGGTGTGGGCGGGGCGGCGCCACGGCTTCCTCACCGGGCCCCGCGCCGCCGCCTACGTCGCGGTGCAGGCGCTGCGGCGGCTGCTGTTCGCGCAGCGCCGCGTGCGCGCGGCGTGGCTGACCGTCCTGGTCGGCGTGCACGGCTGGCGCGGCGTGTTCCGCAGCGTGCCACCGGACCGCTGGGCCGGCATCGCCACCGCCCGCCGCCCCGGCGCGTGGCTGCGCGCGCACGCGCTGACCTACGACGAGGACGTCGCCGAGGCGCCGCGGAGGCCGGTGTGACCCGGCCGGTCTCGCTCATCCTGCCCAACCGCAACAACGGGCCGGTGCTCGACCTGGCGCTGGAGCGGCTGGCGACGCACACGACGCATCCCGACTTCGAGCTGATCGTCGTCGACGACGCGTCCACCGACGGCAGCCTGGAGATCCTGCGCCGGTGGCGCGACTCGAGGCGCTTCGAGCGGTTCAAGCTCCTGGAGACGGCTCACAGCGGCGTCGCGGACTCGCTCAACCAGGGGCTGGCCGCGGCCGAGGGCGAGCTGGTGGTCTCGCTGGACGGCGACGCCACGCTGGAGACGCCGGGCTGGCTGGAGCGCATGGAGGCGCTGCTGGAGTCCGACCCGCGCGTCGGGATCGTCTCGGCGGGGATCGTCCTGGACACCGGCCGCGTCCACGCCTACGGCGTCAACCTGGTCGGGCCGCTGGGGATGCACGACCGCCCGTCGCGGCCCACGGAGCCGGCGGGCCGGCGCACGCTGCACGGCAACGTCCGGCGCGTGAAGCCGTCCGCC
>DATLOP010000095.1:0-2426 GCA_035536255.1 Solirubrobacteraceae bacterium | reverse complement strand
CTCGGCATCGACATCGGCGACGTGGACCTCGTCGTCCAGATCGGGGCGACGCGATCCATCGCGACGTTTCTCCAGCGGGTCGGCCGCTCCGGCCACGTCCTGCGCAAGGTGCCGAAGGGACGGCTCTTCCCGCTGACCCTGGACGAGCTCGTCGAGGGGGCGGCCATCCTGCGCTGCATCGCCGGTTCCATCCTGGACCGCACGCCCGTCCCGCCCAAGCCGCTCGACATCCTCGCGCAACAGGTCGTGGCGGCGTGTGTCGCCCGCCCCTACGACGAGGACGTCCTCTTTGCGCTCTTCCGCGGCGCCTGGCCCTATCGCGACCTCTCGCGGGAGGACTTCGACCGCGTCGTCTTGTTGCACAGCGGCGGGCGTCACGCTCTGCTCCACCGCGACGGCGTCAACGGGCGTCTCCGCGCGACGCGGCGCGCCCGTCTCGCGGCGCTCCTCTCCGGAGGCGCGATTCCCGACAACGCCGACTACCAGGTGCGCCTGGAGCCGGAGGGCGTCCTCGTGGGGACCGTCAACGAGGACTGGGCCATCGAGTCGAACAAAGGGGACATCTTCCAGCTGGGCAACACCTCCTGGCGGATCCTGCGCGTCGAGTCCGGGGTCGTACGGGTGGCCGACGCGAAAGGCCAGCCGCCTTCGATCCCGTTCTGGCTGGGCGAGGGGCCGGGGCGCACCCGGGAGCTTGCGACCGGAATCGCCGCGCTGCGGGAAGAGTCCTCGGCGACCGGCGACGGCTCCGCCGTCTTCTTGCGCGCGGAGTGCGGCGACGCGCTCCCGGAAGGCGCCGCCGTTCAGATCGCGGAGTACGTGGCGGCGGGACGCCAGGCGCTCGGGGCGATCCCGACGCAGAAACGGATCATCCTCGAGCGCTTCTTCGACGAGAGCGGCGGCATGCAGCTCGTCGTGCACGCGCCGTTCGGGTCGCGTATCAACCGCGCCTTCGGCCTGGCGCTGCGCAAGAAGTTCTGCGTCGGCTTCGGCTTCGAGCTCCAGGCGGCGGCCAACGAGGAAGCAATCGTGCTGAGCCTCGGCGCCCAGCACAGCTTCCCCCTGGACGAGGTTTTCGACTACCTCAATCCAACCACGGCACGCGACGTCCTCGTGCAGGCGCTGCTCGCGGCTCCCAGGTTCGAGACCCGCTGGCGCTGGAACGTGCAGCGCTCGCTGCTTCTGGAGCGGTCACGCGGCGGCCGGCGGGTCCCGCCTCCCATCCTGCGCATGCGCGCCAACGACCTGCTCGCCGCGGCGTTCCCGCAGGTCCTCGCGTGCCCCGAGACGCTGCCCGGCGGCCCGATCCCGGTGCCGATGGATCACCCCATCGTCGCGCAGACGATCGAGGATTGCCTGACGGAAGCGATGGACGTCGAAGGGTTCCTCGAGGTGCTGCGCGGCCTGAAGGACGGCTCGATCGAGAGGCTCGCCATCGATACGGTCGAGCCTTCGGCCTTCGCGCGCGGAATCCTCTCCTCGCAGCCTTACACGTTCCTCGACGACGCGCCGCTGGAAGAGCGGCGCACGCACGCGGTGATGTCGCGGCGCGTCCTCGACGTGCGCACGGCCGACGAGCTCGGCAACCTGGACGCCGATGCCATCGAGCGGGTTCGGGAGGAGGCCTGGCCGCAGCCGGGTGACGCCGAGGAGGTGCACGAGGCGCTGCTCTGGATGGGCTATGTCACGGTCGAGGAGGCGGGCGCCTGGCAACCGTGGCTCGACGAGCTCGAAGGATCCTGCCGTGTCCTCCGCGAAGGCGGCCGCTGGTTCGCGGTGGAAGCGACGCGCGACCCGAAGGCCGTCATGCGGGGGCGGATGGAAGCGCTCGGGCCCGTGTACGCCGAGGGGGAGGAGCGCGCGCTCCTGATGGCGCTGGAGACCGAAGGCGCCGTGCTGCGCACGCGCATCGGCGGCCGGGAGGCCTGGTGCGACCGCCGGCTGCTGTCGCGCATCCATCGTTACACGATGGAGCGGCTGCGCCGCGAGATCGAGCCCGTCACCGCGGCGAACTTCCTGCGCTTTCTGGCCTGCTGGCAGCACGTGGATCCGGAGCACCGGCTGGAGGGTCCTTCGGGCGTCGCCCACGTCGTCGCGCAGCTCGCCGGCTTCGAGATCCCCGCCGGACGGTGGGAGGCCAACGTCCTTCCGGCGCGCGTGCGCGGCTACAAGCGCGAATGGCTGGACCAGTTGACTCTGTCGGGAGAAGTCGCGTGGGCGCGCCTCTGGACGGCCGGCGCCGGGCCGATCCGCCGCACCCCCGTCTGTCTGGTAATGCGGCAGGACCTGGAGGAGTGGACCGCGCTCGCGTCGGCGATTCCGGGCCCCGACCTCTCCGACGTCGCCGTCGCGGTGCACGAGGCGCTGCTGCGCGGCGGAGCGATGTTCTTCCAGGAAATCGTGCGCTCGACCAGGCTCCAGGCGGT
>DATLOP010000094.1:0-14111 GCA_035536255.1 Solirubrobacteraceae bacterium | reverse complement strand
CTCGACGGCCACGCTGATCCGCACGAGGTCGCCGCACGCCGCGCCGCCGGCCGCCCCGGAATGCCCGCCGCGCACCGGCGCGCCCCGGCCGACCGGCGCCTCGAGATGTGTCGCGAACTCCATCCCCGTACGAGTCTAGAGCCGCCACCGGGGACGGCTCCCCGCGATCGCCGCGCGGCCGGCGGCCCGCGCTACTCGCCGTAGGGGTCGGAGTCCGCCGTCTCGTCGGGCTCGCCGACGGGGCGGTTCAGCGCGTGGTGCGGATCGCGGTCCAGGTCGGGCACGACGCCCGCGCCCGGCTCGTGGACCGGCCCGGGATCGGCGCCGCCCGCAGGCTCCTTCTGCTCCAGCGGGCGGTCGGCCGCCTCGGCGGGGTCGGGCGGGCGCTCGTGGTGGTCCTCGTTCTCGCGGTGCGCGCGGCGGATGCGTTCGGGCATACGCGGTCCCTACCCGGGCGAACCCCGTGCTACTCGCGTTCGAGGCTAAGGCCACGGGCCGCAAGTGCCGAAAGCGAGAGGGATGGACAACGTCTCGCGTCCCATGCAGGCCCTCCTGCTGGCCACGGTCGCCTTCGCGGCCCTGTGGTTCGTCGCGCTGCGCCCGAAGCCGCCGGAGTCCTCCGGCGCCCCCGCGGCGCCGGCCGCCACGACGGCCCCCGCGCCCGCCCCCCAGTCCGCCATCCCCGGCGGCCCCGGCAGCGCGGTCGACCAGGCGCGCGAGGCCAGGTCCAAGGGCGACGCCGCCGCCGCCGCGCGCTCGGGCGAGCCTGTCGCGCAGACCCCGCCCCAGCCCGTTGCCACCCCCGCCAGGGCCCCGGCCGCCGCGCAGCCCAAGCCAAAGCCCAAGCCCGCGCGAGCCACCGGCGCCCCCGCCGGGGTCAAGCGCGCGCTGGCCCGCGGCAAGGTCGTCGTCCTGCTCTTCTACTCCCCCGCCGCGTCCGACGACCGCCTGGTCCGCGACGAGGTGGCCGGCGTCTCGCGCCGGCGCGGGAGGGTCTACGTCAAGTCGGTCCGCGTGTCCCGGCTCTCGCGCTACCGCGAAGTCCTCGCGGGCGTGCAGGTTCTCCAGACGCCCAGCGTCGTCATGCTGCGCCGCGGCCGCGATCCCGTGCTGCTGGCCGGGTACACCGACGGCGCAGAGATGGACCAGATCTCCGCCGCCCTGCTGCGCAAGCGCCGTCCCGCCTGACGGCGTCCTCGGCCGCTCGCGTGCGGAGCACGCCATGCGGCCTGCGTCCGGGTCAGCCGGGCCGGCGAATGCGCAGCGCCAGGTCGCTCAGCTGCCCCGCCTCCACCGGCGCCGGCGCGCCCGTGAGCGGGTCGGCCCCGGTGGCCGTCTTGGGGAACGCGATGGCCTCGCGGATGTTGACCTCGCGCAGCGCGCCCCAGCCCGCGACGATGGCCGCGATGCGGTCGAGGCCCAGCGCGATCCCGCCGTGCGGCGGGGCGCCGTAGCGCAGCGCGTCCAGGAGGAAGCCGAAGCGCTCCTGCGCCTCGCCGGCGCCGATCCCGATCAGCTCGAACACGCGCCGCTGCGTCTCGAGGTCGTGGGTGCGGATCGAGCCGCCGCCCAGCTCGAACCCGTCGAGCACCAGGTCGTAGGCGCGCGAGCGCAGCGCGCCCGGATCGCCGAGGTCGCCCTCGGGGGCGGTGAACGGGTGGTGCAGCGGGTCCCAGCGGTCCTCGCGCTCGTTGCGCTCGAACATCGGGAAGTCGACCACCCAGTGGATGTCGTGGCGCCCCTCCTCCACGAGGGCGAAGCGCTCGGCCAGCTCCAGGCGCAGCTGCCCCAGGACGGTCGCCGCCACCCGCGGCGCGTCGGCCACGACCAGCAGCAGGTCGCCGGACTGCGCGTCCAGCGCCTGCCTGACGCCCGCGCGCTCGCCGTCGGAGACGAACTTGGCGATCGGCGAGCGCCAGCCCCCGTCCTCCTCCACGAACGCCCACACCAGGCCCTTGGCCCCCAGGCGCTTGGCCAGCTCGGTCAGGCCGTCGAGCTCGGAGCGCGCGACCTCGCGGGCGCCGGCGTTGATCCCACGCACCGTGCCGCCCGCGCCCAGCGCGCCCGAGAAGACCTTGAACTCGCTGCCGCGCACGGCGTCGCCGAGGTCGGCGATCTCCATCCCGAAGCGCGTGTCGGGTCGGTCGATCCCGTAGCGCCCGAGCGCGTCGTCGTAGGGCATCCGCGGCCACGGCGGGGCGGCGATGAGAAAGCCGGCCATCTCGAACACGGCGTGCATGACCGCCTCGGTCGTGCCGATCACGTCCTCCTCGTCCACGAACGACATCTCGAGGTCGAGCTGGCTGAACTCGGGCTGGCGGTCGGCGCGCGGATCCTCGTCGCGAAAGCAGCGGGCGATCTGGAAGTAGCGCTCGAAGCCGGCCACCATCAGCAGCTGCTTGAACAGCTGCGGGGACTGGGGCAGCGCGAAGAACGACCCCGGCTGGTGACGCGACGGGACGAGGAAGTCGCGCGCGCCCTCGGGGGTGGAGCGAGTGAGGACCGGGGTCTCGATCTCCACGAAGTCGCGCTCCCCCAGCGCCCGGCGCATGGTCTGGGTGACGCGGTCGCGCAGGATCAGCGTGTCGCGCTGGCGCTCGCGGCGCAGGTCGAGGTAGCGGTGGCGCATGCGCACCAGCTCGTCGACCTCGCGCTCCTCGTCCAGCGGGAACGGCGGCGTGTCGGCGTCTGCGAGCTGCTCGACCGCCGTCACGTCCAGCTCGACCTCGCCGGTCGCCATGTCCGGGTTGAGGTTGGCCGGGTCGCGGGCGGTCAGCGCGCCGGTCGCGGTGAGGACGTCCTCGGGGCGCAGCTCCCCGGCCGCGGCGTGGGCGTGCGGCGCGCTCTCGGGATGGAAGACGAGCTGGAGCAGGCCCGTGCGGTCGCGCAGGTCGATGAACACCAGGCCGCCGTGGTCGCGGCGCCGGTGGACCCAGCCCGCAACGCGGATCTCGCGGCCGGCGTCGGCGGCCCGCGGCGCCCCGGCCCAGGTGTCGCGGTAGCGGTTGGGGCGCGGCGGCTTCATGCCCGCCGACTCGACCCCGGGTGGATTCCCTTCGCTCACCCGATGCCCCTCCCCCGCAGAACCTCGCGCACGACGGTGTCCGCCGCGACCGAACGCTGCTCGCCCGACTCCATGTCCTTCAACTCGGTTGAGTCCCCGCCAAGGATGGCCACGAAATGGGCCCCCACGCGGTGCGCGTTCTTCATCTGGCCCTTGACGCTGCGCCCGGCCAGCTCCATCTGCGCCTGCAGGCCGGCGCGGCGGGCCTCGCCGGTCAGGGCGAAGGCGGCCGCGCGCTCGGCCGGGTCGGCGAGCGCGACGTACAGGTCCACCGGCGGCGGCGCCACGGGCGGCGGGTCGGCGGCGAGCAGGACGCGCTCGACGCCCGCGGCGAAGCCGCACCCGGGCGTGGGCGGCCCGTCGATCATCTCGACCAGGCGGTCGTAGCGCCCGCCTCCCCCCACGCCGCTCTGCGCGCCCAGCTCGGTGGACTCGAACTCGAACACCGTGCGCGTGTAGTAGTCCAGGCCGCGCACCAGCGTCGGGTCGACGTCGTAGGGGACGTCCGCCGCGTCGAGCAGCGCCCGGACCTGCCCGAAGTGCTCGGCGTCCTGCGGCGCCAGGCGGTCCAGCAGCTTGGGGGCGTTGCGCATGACCTCGGCCGCGTCGGCGGAGTCGAAGGCGCGCAGCGGGTTGAGCTCGATCCGGTCGCGCACGTCGCGCGGCAGGCGCTCCTCGTGCGCGCGCAGGAAGGCCTGGAGCTCCTCGCGGTAGGCGGCGCGGGTCTCGGGGCTGCCCAGGCTGGAGACGCGCAGCCGCACCCCGTGCGCGTTCAGCGCGTCGAGCACGTCGGCCAGCAGGACGATCGTCTCCGCGTCCACGGCGGGGTCGTCGGAGCCGATCGCCTCCGCCCCGACCTGCCAGAACTGGCGGTAGCGCCCGGCCTGCGGGGCCTCGTGGCGGTAGAAGCTGCTCAGGTACCACAGGCGCACGGGCTGGGGCAGCTTGTGCATGCCGTGCTCGACGTAGGCGCGGCACACCGGCGCGGTGCCCTCGGGACGCAGCGTCATCGAGCGCCCGCCCTGGTCCTCGAAGGTGAACATCTCCTTGCGGACGATGTCGGTGGCTTCCCCCACGCCGCGGGCGAACAGCTCGGTGGCCTCGAAGGTCGGGGTCTCGATGCGCCGGTAGCCCGCGCCCTCCAGCACGCGGCGCGCCTCGCGCTCGACGACCTCGCGCGCGTCCGCGTCGTCGGGCAGCACGTCGAAGGTGCCGCGCGGCGCTTGGAGCTTGCTCACTTGGCCGCGAGTTCCCGCAGGAAGGGGTTCGTCGCGGCCTCGCGCTCCAGCGTGGTGAGGCCCATGTGCCCGGGGAAGACGTGGGTGTCCGGCGGGTGGGTGTCGAGCAGGTGCTGGATCGAGGCGGCCAGCGTCGGCCAGTCGCCGCCCGGCAGGTCGGTGCGCCCGACGCTGCCCTGGAAGATCACGTCGCCGGAGAACAGCGCCTTCTCGTCGGGGATCGAGTACGCGACGTGGCCGGGACTGTGGCCGGGGACGAAGTGCACGTCGATCCGCAGCCCGGCCAGCTCGAGCGTCTCCCCTCCCTCGACGGTCTCGTCGGCCTCGTAGCTCTCGAACGGCCCGAACCCCGGCCAGGGGACGTAGTCCATGATGTTGGCCAGGACGATCGTCTCCAGCTTGGGGCAGTACACGGGCGCGCCCGTCGCCTCGGCCACCGGCGCCACCGCCCCGACGTGGTCGAAGTGCGTGTGGGTGAGCAGGATCGCCTCGACGGTCACTCCCAGCTCGTCGACCGCGCTGAGGATCCGCGGCGCCTCGTCGCCCGGGTCCACGATCAGGGCGCGGTCGGCTCCGTCGCGGCGCGCCAGGAAGCAGTTCTCCTGCACGACGCCCACCGTGAACATCCGGACGTCCATCAGCCCGGCGGCGGCTGGCGCTTCTTGGCCTGGCGGCGGCGGTAGAGGAACTGGTCGGTGTAGAAGCCGAGCGGGATGTAGACCATGAACATGAACAGCCCGATCGGGATCGCGGCCTGGAGCGGCTGGCCGAACAGGGCGACGACGGCGAGCAGGAAGATCCCGGCCGCGATGCCGGCCCGCATGGCCGCGCCCTGCCAGGTGGGCGGCTTGTCGAAGCGGTTGGCGCCGCCGCGGCTCGCCGGCTTGCGCTCGGTGTCGGTCGGCTTGCGTCCCGTGCGCCCGCGTGACTCGATGGTCCCGGCCGGAGTTCCGCGGTGCTTGGAGCGACGCTTGCGCTTGGTCTGGGCCATCGCGATCAAGCGTAGTGGAGCAGCCGCTCGAGGATGTGGCGGTCGGGGTCGAAGCCCGGGAGGGGAACGTCGGCGGGAAAGCCGGCGAGCGCCGCCTCCGGGGCCAGGCCGACCAGCTCGGCGGCCACGACGGGGGCGTGCCGCCGTACGGCCTCCACGACGCGCCCGAGCGGGAGCTCGGACGGGCGCTCGACGTTGCACGAGACCTGCGCCGCGCGCTCGTGCGCGAGCCACAGGCCGATGGCTCGCAGGCCGGGCAGGCCCTCCGGGCCGCCCTCGCGCACGCGCGCGGCGATCGCCCTGGCGTCCTCGAGCGAGGCCTCGGGGCCGAGCAGGACGTTGAAGGCGACGAGCGGCGGGCGCGCGGCGACGAGGACCGCGCCCGCCGTCGGGTGCAGGCGCGCCGGGCCGAAGTCGGGGCGCTGCTCGCCGCTCTCGAGCCGCTTGGCCAGGGCCTTGGCGCCGCCCTCGCGCAACTGCGCGCGGGTGCGTGCCTGTCCCAGCGCGCCGTAGAGGAAGACCGGCGCCTCGATCGCCCGGGCGATCTCGTCGGCCGCCACCAGCGCCTCGGCCACGGCGGCGCCGCGGCGGGCGTCGTCGAGGTGGACGACCGGGACGACGTCGAGCGCGCCGACGCACGGGTGCACGCCGGTGTGGCGGGTCATGTCCACGCGCTTGGCCGTCTCGCGGGCGCCCTCGGTCAGCGCGTGGGCCAGCTCCCCGGGGCGTCCGGCCAGCGTGTAGACGGAGCGATTGTGGTCGGGGTCTACGTGGAGGTCGAGCAGCCGGGCGCCCGAGGCCTCGAAGGCGCCGCCGATCGCGGCGATGGAGCCCTGGTCGCGGCCCTGGGAGACGTTGGGGACGGCGAGCAGGAGGGTCACAGTTGGAGCCGCCCCGCCTCGAGAACGACCTCATCCCCGATGGAGAGCGTGGCGTTCAGGACCACGCAGTCCAGGTGGACGGGCACGGACACCGTCCCCCCGATCGCCGCGCTGGCGCCGAAGGCGACGTGGACGGTGCCGAGGATCTTCTCGTCCTCCAGGACGTTGCCGGTCAGGGTGGCGCGGTCGTTGGTGCCGACGCCGAGCTCGGCCAGGTTGGTGCCGGGGGCGCCGTGCTCTTCGAGCAGCTCGTGGAAGCGCCGCCCCTCCGGTCCGTCCGCGCCGGTCAGCCGTCCGTCTTGGACGGTGAGGCGCGCGGGCGGGTCGGCCAGCCCGACGGCGGCCAGGGAGGATGCGTGGAGCGTCCCCTCTCCCCCGGCCGGCGCGATGAACCCCTCGCCGCACGGGAGGTTCCCGAACGCGCCCGGCCGGGTCAGGTCGCCGTCGTCGGAGATGCCGCGCCGGCCGCGCAGGTCGAGGCGCAGGTCGGTCCCGAGCGGGCAGGTGAGGTGGGCGTCGTTGGCGCCGTCCAGGCGCTCGGCGAGCGCGGCGCTGCGGGCCTGCAGGGCGTCGAAGTCCACGTTCATCACGCGCGCGAGCAGGTCGGCGGTGACGCCGGGCAGCGTGGCGCCGCGCGTCCCCGCCTCGGTGGCGCGGCGGCGGGCGGCCGTGTGGGAGAGGGACTTGGCGGTGGGCGCGACGAAGACGTCGGCGGCGGCCAGCGCGGCGGCGACGGAGGGCGGCGGCTCGGCGCCGTGGGTCGGGCGTTCGTCCATGAGGGCGAGCGTGGCGTCGGCGCCCGCCCGCGCGGCGCGCTCGCGGAAGGCCTCGCCCAGCGCCCGGGTGCGCGGATCGGCGACGACGAGGACGTCCTCGCCGGCCGAGATGCCCAGGCACCGGCCGACGACGGTGTCGACCGCCCGGTGGAGATCGTCCGGCGGACTCGTGGCTGGACACATGTTCGAAGAGGGTGGGCTCAGGGGGCGGTGCGCCCCGACCGATCCTGTCAGAGCGGGGTCGCAGGATGCGACCCGCAGCTCTTCCGGCGGCACCTGCATGTCACTGACACCCGCGCGATCTCAGGACGGCTTCACGCTCATCGAGCTGCTCGTCGTGACGATGATCCTCGGGATCCTGGCCGCCATCGCCCTGCCCGCCTTCGCCGGCCAGAAGGGCCGCGGCCAGGACGCGTCCGCGAAGTCCGACGCCGTCGCGGTGTCCGGGCTGATGGAGCAGTGCCACATCGAGACCGGCACGTTCCGGGATTGCGACACGGCGGCCGAGCTCTCGGACGTCCTGGGAAGCACCACCGGCGCGACGTACGGCAACGCGGCCGGCCAGGTGCGCGTCAACGGCACCACCGCCATCGCCTACCACGTCCGCGCCCGCTCGCGCTCGAACCACGACTACAACATCATCCGCGCCGGCTCGGGCCCCCTGCAGCGCACCTGCCACCCGCCCGGCGAGGGCGGATGCCCTGCGGACGGCACGTGGTAGCGCCGCCTAAACTGAGGTCCCCCGCCGGGGTAGCTCAGTCGGTTAGAGCAGCGGAATCATAATCCGCGTGTCGGGGGTTCGAGTCCCTCCCCCGGCATCGGCGATTTTGCCGGGTTTTGGCGTGGTTGCTGGGATTTTCGGCCCTTCGGCCATAAGCCCGGCTAACCGCAGCGAACCGCCGCAAACGGCAACGCTGCTGACAGAATGGGCCACCCAGTGGGCCCCGGTCGCGCTGCGGTTCTAAGTCGTTCCGGGGGAGACTGCCGCCTCAGTCGAACAGACCGGACGTTCGATAGCTCATCGTCCTAGTGGCCCCGCGACGTACCAAGGCTCCACGCGCGACGAGCTCCGCGACTCGCCGCTTGATTGTCGCCTCAGATTGCCCTGTCGCCCTCGCAGAGCGACGATGTTCTCCGCACTGTCGGGTTCCGCCACGTGCAACAGGACCTAGGCTAGACGGGCGTTCAAAGGTCACAACTTCGAGATGCCGGCCGGGGATGTGGACCCTAGCTTCCGCCGCTCCGGAAGCTCTGCGAGCTGTGCTCGCATCTGTGGGTAGCGAACCTCTCGGAACTTCGTCGGAAGTCCAGGATGGTCGGATACGACAGCATCGAACGTATTGATGCCCCGCTCGCGAAAGAGTCTCCGCGCATGCGGCCGGCGAGAGAATCGATATATCCGCTCGTTCAGCTTGAGGACGGCGCGGCGTCGGACCACTGGACCAGGCTCATCGGCATCGAGGACCAGGCGCGTGAACGCCCCGGCGCACTCGATCGCCGCGCGCAGTTGTCCGATCGCCTGGGCGCGATCCTGACCCAAGCCGATCACGTTATGGACGCGGCTCTCCATCAGTCGCTCCGGGTGGATGAGTAGCGCGGATGTCTCCTTGCCCCGCCCTCCCGGCAGCACCACGTGTTGGGCAGTGTCCGCGACGTCGCGGGCACTCAGTCCGTAGGGCGCATCAACGAAGTCGATCTGGCGCCGGTGTCCTCGGCTGTCAGTGAAGAGCACGATTCCCGTCGACGGCGTGTGGTCGTCCATCGTTGGCAGCTTCGCCTCCCCATCCAGGAGCGCGGCGGCTCGCTCGACACTGCGTCGAGCACCGCGGAAGTCGATGTCCTGGCTGGTCAGCGGCGCCAGCCGTTCGCCGGAGAGATA
Source organism: Solirubrobacteraceae bacterium (assembly GCA_035536255.1). Classification (GTDB taxonomy): domain Bacteria; phylum Actinomycetota; class Thermoleophilia; order Solirubrobacterales; family Solirubrobacteraceae; genus AC-38. Next base: position 5,282 of record DATLOP010000094.1, on the reverse strand, counting down.
GTCCCTCCGAGACAGCTCGCGATACCAAAAGGCGACGGCCTGCCCGCCAATGACAATGATGCGAGGCTCGTCGATGAGCTCTTGGAGCTCTCGCAAGATCCTGCACGCCTCCTCGAAGGAGAGCGCTGGCGGAGGCACTGCCCTTTACGCGAGGGATCGGGCGGCGGGGAGCTCGATCCGGGCTGGACGCCCAGGGCTCACGAGAACCTCGTTCTCCGAGCGCAACTGGGCGGCATGCTTGCGCCCTGAAGCCACGGCTTGCGAGTCAGCGAGGCGCGACGCGTCCTTCTGCGAGCGCCGCTCGGCTGGATCGAGGTGTTGGACTCGCTTGCGGCTCACAACGGTTGGATCGTAGACCGGTCAGACGGAAACGCAAAGCAGCGACGGGCTGAGAGCGCCGAGCTCGCCGCCCCAGAGAATGCCTTCGACGTAGAGGTCCAGCGCTTCCTCAGCTTCGATCCGGGGCTGGTCTGCCATCGGATCAGGATACGACCGCGGCCGCTCGATCAGACACCGCTCCTGACAAGTTGGGCCCCCCAGTGGGCCCCCGGGGCCAGTCGGAGCCCCAAAACCCCCGTAACTACGCGGGAAACGCCGCACCGCAGCAGCGAAATCATAATCCGCGTGTCGGGGGTTCGAGTCCCTCCCCCGGCATGGCTGACGCGCCTACAGCAGACGCTCGAACCGACCGTCCGCCCACCAGACGGCGAAGCGCCCTTGGAGAGATCGACTGACGTCGCTTCACCCGCTCGACGCCCGCGCCCGGGCCTCGAGCGCCCGGGCGACATCCGCGTGGAGGGCCTCGCTGGCGTGGTAGCGGATGTTACGGCCGCGGCCGCGTTGCACGATGAGGCCGGCGTCGAGCAAGCGGCGAAAGTCGGCGCTCGCGGTAGCAGGAGAGACGTCGGCCTCCTTCCCGTAGCTCGAGCGATCGACGCGACCGACCAGGCTCTGCTCGAGCGCGATCACGAAGCGGTCCGGCCAGCCGCGGCTCTCCACCAGCTGCTCGAGGAAGTTCCATCGCGCGCCGGCCTCCTTAATCTGTGCCAGGCGCTGACGGGCCTGCTCGAGGTGCGCCTTCACACAGAAGGCGACCCAGCCCGACGCGTCTCGATCCGGCTGGTAGCTGCCTCCCTGGGCTTCCTGAAGCGCGGCGTAGTAGGCCGGGGTGTTTCGCCCGAGGTATTCCTCGATCGAAGCGAACTCCGGCGAGACAAGACCTTCGCGCGCGAGGACGAGCGACTGCGCGATGCGCGAGAGCCGCCCGTTGCCATCGCGGAATGGATGAACGGAGACGACGTGCAAATGCGCCATGGCAGCACGAACGACGACATGGGCGTCAAGATCGCCTTGCTCCAACCACTCCACCACCTCGTCCATGAGTCTCGGCACCTCATTCTGAGCCGGTCCCTGGTAGACGAGGCGGCCGTCTGGGCCGGTTACGCCGATCGGTCCGGTCCGCCACAGGCCGCGACTCTGCTTCGGCTGGAAGTAGCAGGCATCGAAATGCAGATCGAGGATGACCCGATCGACCCAGCGAAAGACTGGATCGCCGGCCATCACCCGAACGTGATCCATGGCCCTCGCATAGCAGGCAACCGCCAAGCGGTTCTCGTCCTCCGGATCCGGGGACTCCTGTCCGCTGACCAGAGCCAGCGCCTCGTCCTGTGGCACGTGAAAGCCCTCGATCGACGTCGAGCCCTCAACCGAGCTCGCCCGCACCTGGCGGCGCAACAGGCCAATCCAGCGGACCGGTCGCGAGACCTCTCGGCCCAGCTCACGGCGCAGCTCGTCGAGCTCGTCCAGGCGGGCGCGCAGGTCTGGAGCGATGGGCGGGGTCGTGAACAGGATTGGCAGCAGTATACACGGCTAAACGTATAATCGTCTAGACGCCACCTCGGCCAAGGTGTCCTAGGCCTTAGGCCCAGAAAACCCCTGACTCGCGCGTACGCGCAGAGCAGCCCGGCCCGCGCGCGCGAGCGCGCGAGGCGGGCGACCGGTATCCGAGGCTCACCGTCTGCGCTCGGGGGGATCGGTCAGGCGTATTGCGAAAGCCCGTACCGACTGATAAAGAACGGTTGTCTATTCAGACAACGCCTCTCCACACGTCCGATCCGACGAGGGAGTCTGCCCATCATGAGCCCGATCGCCCCGCTCGACCCCGCTGACCTCGACGCCAGCCGGAAGGCGGCCATGCCGGCCCAAGGCCCTCTTCTGCCCGACTGTTGGCGGGCTCAGGCGCTTCTCACGCCCTACGGTGATAGCAAGTCGCCGCTGGCCAACTACGACCAGATCGTGGTCGCCGACGTGACCTGCGACAACAGGACGGCTCCGAGCTACATGAGGGTGAGCCTGTACCTCACCGAGTCGCTCCAGTACTTCGACTTCTGGTTCAGCGGCTCGAGTTGGCGGTGGCTCATCTCCACCCCAGGCGGTCCGATCACTGGGAGCTACGGCCCGTTCGACACTACCCTCTCGGTCCCGGGACCTGACCTGATCGCCAGCCGGGGAGGTCGCTACGGCAACACGTGGCCGATCATGGGCACGATGACGGACGGGTGGGTCCTCCCGACGCCCTCCGCGGGTGGGAGCCCCGACCACGGCAGCTGGTACTCGTTCACGCAGTCCGGCGAGCTCTTCCGGATCTTCACCTTCGACAGCGACAACCCAGTGAGGCTCCCTATCCTGGGTGCCTACTACCTGGCCAACCTGCCGGCGTTCTCAGCGCAGGAGCCCGACGAGGAGACGCTGGCCTTCGCCCGCGCGCTGGCGAACGGATCGGCGCCCTCCGAGGCCGCTGAGTTGAGCAACCCGCTAGTCACCCAGGAGGACCTCCAAGGCGCGCTCGCCTCCCCCCTGGTGTCGCACACCTGCACGGTCGAGCAGATCCAAGCGGTGATCCCCGGTCTGGTCCCCACCCCGAGCGCGCCGCTCCCAGTGTGGACCGACAAGACGTACATCCTCGGCTGGACGATCGGGACCGACTTCATCCCGTACCGCACGCTCGTCTACTACTGGTACACCTACGGGCGCCAGGACAGCTACTTCCAGGGCCTCGGGCTCGAGCCCGGGCAGGGCACCTACGCTGCGATGCAGGCGACCTGTTTGCACAGCGATCACGCAGACCCCAGCCAGGACTACAGCGACTTCCCCCAGTACCTGTTCGTCAACGGCGACTGGACCCCGCAGTGCTGCGACGGCAACCTCCCCGGCGTCGGCGTTCCCCGTCCAGACTTCGTCAAGGCGACAGGCGGAGAGATCGCGGCCTCGATCACGGGCAACCCGGCCTTCGGGCTGGGTCCCGACGAGACGCTGAACTTGATCCGCTGCCCATTCCAACGCGGTGCCGGCGAGGAGGCCCTCTTCTGGGTCTGGTTCACCGGCGAGCAGGTAGGCGTCCTCTTCACCGAGGCGAACTTCCTCAACTCCACCGACCACAGCCTCCAGCTCATCGACTACGAGCTCTTCCAGCGTGACGCCGACAACGTCACCGAATCGGTGTTCCATGACCCCTGTCCGAGCCTACCTGTCTGCCCGTCGTCGTCGGCGCTCGCCCGTCGCCGCAGCTGGCGCCGCGTGATCGGCCCGCGAGCGGTCAACCCGGGCGTTTGACACCTGGGCACTGAGCCAGCTCGGCGTCCAAACCCCTCCTCAACGTTGGCGACCGCTCGTCCAGCGTGTGCAGCCCAGGCACTCGGGCGCGTACAGGTGGTAGCCGACTGAAACCCGAAACAGGCGATCCCGACCCACGGGTCCTCCACACAGGATCGTGGGATCCACACTCCAAGCGTCCACCAAACGCCGGTGCGCGGACATGGGTCCCACGCTGTATTCGGACGACAGCCACCTGGCGCGCTACGTCGCCGGCTCGCCCTCCAGCGCGCGCCGCAGGAGCGGCGGGACGACCAGCGTCGTCGCGATCGACATCCCGACGATCACCGCGAACAGGTCGGCCTCGATCGCTCCCGCCGTGGCTCCGATGCCCGCGACGATGATGCCGACCTCGCCGCGGGGGACCATCCCCAGCCCCACGACCATGGCGTCGCGCGCCCCCATCGACCGGGCGGCGAGCCAGGCGGCGACGAACTTCGTGGCGAACGCGAGCAGCGTGATCGCGCCCAGCGCGCCCAGGGTGCCGGCGTCGGCGAACGCGTCGAGGTCCACGCTGAGGCCGATGAACGCGAAGAAGAACGGCGGGAAGAACGCGTACAGCGGCGCGACCTCCTCCTCGAAGTCGTGGCGGTCCTTGGTCTCCGCGACGACCAGGCCGGCCAGGAAGGCCCCGATGATCGCGGCCAGGCCGATCTGAGCCGCGAAGGCGGCGAGCCCCAGGCACAGGATCACCGCGGGCAGCAGCGGCGACTCGGAGAACCTCGGCGCGTGGAAGACGTCCGGCCAGCGCGCGACGACCCGGGTGCCGCCCAGGGCGACGAAGAGGACGAAGCCGAAGGCCAGTCCGACGACGACCAGGATCGACACGACGTCGACGCCGCCCTGGTCCGCCACCCCGACCGCGACGGCGAGCAGCACCATGGCCAGCACGTCGTCGATGACGGCGGCGCCCAGGATCGTCCTCGCCGCCCGCGTGCCGAGCGCGCCCAGCTCGATGAGCACGGCCGAGGTGATGCCCACGCTGGTGGCCACCAGCGCGGCGCCGATGAACACGCTGGTCTCGGCGCTCTGGTCCGCGAGCGTCCCGGCGGCGTAGCCCGCGGCGAAGGGCACCACCACCCCGGCCACCCCGACGCGGACCGCGGTGCCGCCCACCTCGCGCATCTCGGACAGCCGCGTCTCCAGGCCGACCCAGAACAGCAGGAACACCACGCCGAGCTCCGCGAAGACCTTGAGCACCTCGCCGGGCTCGACGAACCCGAGCACGGAGGGGCCGACCACGACGCCCGCGAGGATCTCGCCGACCAGCGCCGGCTGCCCCAGCCGCTTGAACACCTCGTCGCCCACCTTCGCGGCCAGGAGCACGACGAACAGCGACACCAGCACGTCCGCCGTGCCCGCCGAGGCTGCGAAGAACGGGCTGGGCATCGGCCGCCATATTGCCCTACTCCACCAGCCCCAGCTCCCACGCCCGGTGGGTCGCCTCGACCCGTGAGCGGCAGTCGAGCTTGCGCAGGATGTTGCGGACGTGCATGTCGATGGTCCGCGGGCTCAGGAAGAGCTCCTGCGCGATCTCGGGGTTTGTGCGCCCGACCGAGACGTGGCGCAGGACCTCGAGCTCGCGGCGGGTGAGCCCCGGGCCCTCGGCCGCGGCGGCGGCGCGGTCGCCG